>JACUTN010000065.1 GCA_014859805.1 Candidatus Bathyarchaeota archaeon | reverse complement strand
GGAACTCGCATGCCAGACTTATATTTTGGAATGCGCCAAGTGTAATCGTCTATCTTTTCAAGTGGAACTTTGTCTCCACGCATTTTTTCACCTATCAAATAGGAGGGTTGTTTTGAAATATAAACGATTTTGACGTCTAGACCAAAATAGACCAGCTGTTACTTACAGAAATCACTTTATAGCATTTCCAAATTTTTCGACAAATTTTGTAACACCTTTCACGCTTTGATTCGGAACAGTTTCGCTGAGAATCGGGTGGCTTTTAATGTGTTCTGCAGCTTTTTGGACAGCCATGTCGCTTTCTAATATTCTTCCACTTATTGCCTCTAGGTTCTCACCCTTTTCTATCCCTTGTTTTGCAATCTCTGCCCAAAGTTTAAGCTGCTTTACATAGACTTGAAGCTTTTCTATGGCACTTTGTGCTTTGCCAAAGTGGCTGTAATACAAGAATCTGGGTTTTAGGTTGATCATTTTCTTCAAAGATGCTAGAGCCATGTCTAAACGGAAGGGCGAAGGCGTTGTCGGCACAACCACGTCAAATCTGTTCAGGTAAATGCCAGCAGCATCCCCTGTAAAAATCCCTTGGCTTGATGCTTCGTAATAGCTCAAGTGATGTGAAGCATGTCCAAGAGTTTCAACAACATTTAACTTAACACCGTTTCCAACATCAAAGACCATGCCATCAGTTGCCGCAATAATCCTTTCTTCTGGAATAGATTCAGGTTTGCCATACATCTCAGCTATGTTTCCAAGAACTTCCCTTGCTTGAGTCCAAAGTTTCTCCGGATTCGCAACATGAGGTGCTCCTCTACGGTGGACGATAAGCTTAGCTTTAGGCAGGTACTTCAATAATGTTCCAGCTGCTCCGCCATGGTCCAAATGAATGTGTGAAACAGCAACATACGCCACTTCCTCAGGTTTAACATCTAGCTCCTTCAAGCCGGAAAGCAGATTCTGCACTGTTGACGCGGGACCTGTCTCGACTATTGCCGTATTCTTTCCCTTTAAAACGTAGCTAGCTATGAAATTCTCCATTCCAGCGAGTTCAAGGTCGATTAAATGGATGTGCTCATCAATTTTTGTAACGTGCATTCTTTGCACCGTCTTGCGTTTAAGTGGAATGTTAAAGTCGTTGTCAACTGCTTTAAACATTTTCATCGCCAAGAATTTTAAGCAAGTTGAAAGCACCTTTTACTGTGAAACCTTATGCTTCTCAGAATTGTTCGGGATTTAACGCCTGAAGAGGTTATGAAGAAAATCCGAAAGCTTGAAAAAGAATTTGGTATGAGCTTTGAAAGGTTTGAGGAGCTTTTCCTAGGGGAGAAGCTTGATTCTAAGTTTGCAAGGATTTATTTTGAGTGGGCTGAACTTGTGAACAGCTATAAAGGCTACATTGAAGATGGACAGCTCGACTATGCTGTTGAAGAGATTAAAAACTTCCTGAGCAAGCTGCTTTGCTAACGCCTAGGAGGATACAGTTGTTGTATCAGCTTGCCATTATGCGTGTTGAATCAATAAACGATTTCGCTAGAAAGACGAGGCGGAATGTGAAAAACGTGTACCAAGATTTGCAAGTGTTAAGCAGATTTGGCTTTGTGAAATTGACTAAGCGGAAGAGGAGGGATCTCATTCCAGAGACACTGATTAATGAAATCATGGTTCTGGTTCGATAAAAAAGGGGATTCTGGCTTTCTGTATGTCAAGAATAAAAAATGATGTATCTTCCGTAACCCTCGATTTTTGGTGGTTCGACCTTAAACTTTTCTTGGACTCTAAAAAAGAAATAGGAATTGGGGTAGGGTTGCCATGCCCTTAAGTTTCAAACCGAGTTGAAATTAAACTTGTGAATTTGGGATTCGGATGAAAATAATAGAAATAGAAAAATGGGGGAATTGTGTAGCAAGCGACTAGCATGTCTGTCCTAAACTTTCTTTTCGTATTCACGGAATTTTTTTCCACAGCACTCGTATTGCTTGACATGAATTTTGCCTAAGTCCCACTCCTTGCTCGGTGTTTGGATTTCTTTTCCACAGTTAGGGCACATGGCCATTTGCAATTACATCCTTTAAGCGGAGATTTGAAATAAAAATTAGGGTATTATACGGCAGCAGTCAATGCCTCCAGTTAGTCTACCACTCTTCCTTCTTTTCTTCTTTCTTCTTCTTTGGGGCTCGCTTCTTCTTCGACATTCTTATCACCTCCTCATTAAGTTTCACATGATGTGGAGGTCGCCTACCACTCTGCTTTCGTTCTACGAACATGATTCTCATCCCTCCAGAGAGACTGTAACTTTGCAGTATCCAAATAACAATTGCGTAACGGAAAAACAGAACCGAAAAACGAACCTTGTCGAGAGAATAAGGCAAAGCTAGCATATTTTGACCAAAAGGACACAATTCAATGCCTTAGGTTAAGAGAGACCGCGTTTCTTTCTCTATCCGCCAAAAGAGAACTAAAATTTGACGATGAAAAAATTACTTGTGAAATATACGGACATCATTATGGTTTAGAATTCAGAAAGTAACGGGTCTATCTGATGATGCATAATATCATACTTAGCAATTCGCGTGAGAGGTAACGTAGCAAACTTTATCTAATGGTGAGATACTCCAGCAATTTATTGCTGGAATTGCATGGTCTACTACGTAGTGTACAAGGCTTCCAAAAATATAGTAATACAAACCCACCTTCCTACTTGTTTAAGGATTGTTGGCTGTAGGCAAACAAACAAAACTCTCTGGAGATTCGACAAAGCACTCAAAGTTCTGAAACTGCTTGAAATGAATCAACCCATAGTTTTGAAGGGAATCAGGGAAGTTAGTAAGGCTCGAATTTTACCATTAGCACATACTTGTGTGTGATTATAGGGGATTAAAGAAATGGAGATCAGAAAAACAGAATTACTGAAAAGGGCAGCTAGGCATTTCTTTTCGACAGGGTTAGGTGATGGTGCGTCTTATTTATGCCGTGAAAACATGAAATATGGCTTGGCAAAGATCCACATCGTCCAAGAAAAATTTGGGTTGGACCCGAATGCAACATTCGTTTCAACTCCTGACGAGACAGTTACGAGAAATCTAACTCGGTGGAAAGCAGGATTTGGTTACGGAGGTAAGCTTATTTGGGGTTCTGGAACGGATAAATTGATTATTTTAGATACTAAACCTAACGCTTGTGGTATGCTGGTGGGAGGATTAGATGAACTTACAGAACCCAAAGAATTAATCGAGCAGATTCAAAGTGTAAAGAAGGATTTTTATATCGATGATATTCAAATCGATTGGGACTTTTGTAAAGGGAATCATTTTATCGACCTTTTTAAAGTTGTAAACGAGTCATTGGAGTTAGATTTAACAGAGTACGCGTTTATTGTGCATGGATCTGTACCAGAACTACGAGGGGAAACTGGAAAAGGGTTAGGACTTTATTTTGATAAGAGCGAAAGCCTTAAAGAGAGATCAAAGGTTATTGAAACAAAATTCGGAAACCTGCATGTTTTAGTTGATTCTGATGCTGAAGAGTTTTTCAAATTTTACCAATATGCTGATTTTTTTGCAAAAGAAAAAAGAAAGATGGTTGCAGAGGCGGTATTTGGAAAATTTCAGGAGATATGTAATGTTACACATCAGGGGCTTTTGAATTACAATGAACTTCTCTTAGGTTGCCAAAACATCAAAGACCAAAACAGTTCTGTTTTTCCAATAGCATTAAGAGCTGACTTGCCTGCCTTTTTAATGAAAGGTATTAATAATCTGGATGATGAAATTATCGAAGTTTTAGGATTTGCCAAGCGAGCAGAAAATTTGGGTGTGATTGATCGATTAAGAAATGCGAACATATTGCCACATGGGGGAGGATATACTTTTAATGACTTTCTTAACGTGCGAGAGGTCATCGAAATTAATGATAAAAGATATTTTGTTTTAGATATGCAAACAGATGTAGGACATAAGATTTGCTCTGATGTCCGAGAAATGGAATTTGGCTATCGGGGAAAAAATGTGGTGTTGAGAACCGTTGAACTTCGTCTGGCACAAATACTGGCAAGGTTAATTCCTCAATATATACTAAAAATTTGATAAAATGAATTGTGTCAATCGAGACGGAAGCCTTAGAACATTGATAAGCTAATTCTTGTTAATATCCTTAAGTAGCACACCCTATCATTTCTGGCAGAGGGACACTTTATATGTCGAGGATAAACCTCAACGTTACCTTATTTGGCTCTTTCAGAATTTCCATACGATGATATGTAACAGCCTTTACACCAACCTTCTGGGGATGTTTTTCCGGATTAAACTTTTCTCCCCAAATTTTTGCCTGAAGTCTGAAGCCGTCTGAAGTTTTGTCTATGCTAAAAATTTTGAACTTGGAATAGAGCATTTCGTTTATGTCAGATTTCACAAGTAAATCTTCAAGCCAACTATAAAGCAAGGCATACTCATCCTCTGCCTCAACTTCAACGCGATCCTCAACCTTTGCCTCAACCTTTTCAACTTCAGTCATAACATCAAACATTGCGACGGCTGCACTTTCAAAGGCTTCAGCCAAGTCTTTTCCGTAAGCAGCAACGTAAGCGTCTGCCGTATGCTCCAGAAACTCATAGCTTGTTCCTTCAGTCATTTTCAACCATAAAAATACTAAACGCTCATAATCTTAAATCATTTCCTTCTTAGAAATGTAAAAAATTTAATTGCGCAAATAGACTAAAGGACGTAATTATTAGAGTGATGAAAAGTTGACAAGTGCTGTTCGAAAAACTCTTTTAGTATATTTCATCGTTGCAGTAATTATCTTTTCAAGCGGATATTTTTCCAGAGCGGAAAGCGAATCCATAATCTCCATTCCCATTCTTCTCTCAGTTCTGTCAATAATCCCAATTTATATATGGTGCAAAACCTCTTGCAAAAAGACAGAATTCTCAAAAGAAACAAACGGAAGAGATAAGAACACCGTTCTTTCTTGGATTTTCGCGCTTTTTATCTTGGCTCTATCTGTTCGCATTCCATCTGTACTTCTGTTCGGTATGCCTTACGAGAAGACCCCTTTGATTTACCTTACAATTCTAACAATACT
>JACUTN010000064.1 GCA_014859805.1 Candidatus Bathyarchaeota archaeon | reverse complement strand
CTAACAAAGGATTCAAAACATTCTCTCAGACAAGTCTAGAATTTATCGTCTTCTTCCTCTAACGCTGCACTGAAGCACCTTTGGGCAAATTAGACATTCATCTGGGATAGCAGCGTCCTTTGGAAGCGCGTCCAAAAAACCAAAATAATGGGCACATTTCGTTGGTGAATCGAAAACTTTCGGATATTCAGTTGCCCTAACCCCAACAATCTTCATGCCATCCACAAGTATGTCTATTTTTGAGTTGCAGTAAGGACAAGCATAATAACTCTCCCTCGGTATCGCAGACAAATCAGTCAAAACCGTCGGCTTATCAAAGCTTTTACCACACCCGTTGTACGGGCACTTCAGTCTTTCCTTGTGAGAGTGTAAATGCATAGCTCGTCCCTTTTGTAATTTACTTCTATTACATATCGCTAATATTAATATTTAATAAACTTTTCTTTTTACGCGTACAACAAAAATACAGAAATCCTCACTCCATAAAATCGAAGAGCTCCTAACGAGCCATGTTTCTCCATGAATTTTGTTACACACTAAAAAGTCTTTCTGACTTCGAATTGCCTACGCGATCACAGAAACACTGTGACTCCTTAGGTCCTCTAAATCTTTATATCAATAATTATCTAGCAATTTTATGGAGGCCTTGATAATTGAGCAACAATGAAAAATTCGCGGTCTACAATTACGATATAGCTGAGGAAGCTGAAGAAGCCTGGGATAAACTCGCCAATTGGTACTCGGCAAGGAAAAAAGGTTCCTACGAATTCAAGATTCAGCTGCCAGCCATTTTAGATCTTCTAGGCAATCTTCGTGGGAAGAGCTTGATAGACATTGGTTGCGGTCCAGGCAACTATTCTGTGGAATTCGCAAAAAGAGGAGCCAACGTTCTCGGTATAGATCTTTCTCAAAAGATGCTGGACAAAGCTAGAAACAACGCTAAAATGGCGGATGTCAAGTTAACGTTACAGAAAGCAGACGCTCACTTAATACGTTGTCCAGATAATTCTTTTGACATAGCCGTCATAATCCTCGCAATCTTGAACGAAAAAATAATTAAAGAGGCAGCAAGAGTCCTAAAACCTAGCGGGCTACTTTTAATCTCAGACACACATCCAACACTTGAGGCAAAGGGACACTGGAAAAGTGACAAAATCGGGACACCTAGGATTGTCGAAGATTATTTCTCACGAGAAAAAAAGAAATGGCAAATAAACTATGATGCAGAACACACTATCACTCTCGAATACCATACGCAAACAATTGAACAATGCGTTAACATGATCGCTGATGCAGGCTTCAAAATCCTGAAAATCGTTGAACCTAAGTCTGGAGAAGACCTCAAAAAAAGCGATCCAGGGCATTATGATAAATGCTCAAGAATACCCTGTTTCATAATCTATCTGACACAGGAGTGTGTGAAAACTAGAAGATTAAGCAAGGCGAAAAGCCTCGGGCGGGATTTGAACCCGCGGCCAACAGCTTACGAGGCTGCCGCTCTACCGGGCTGAGCCACCGAGGCACATCTATTAAGTGATTGATGAAACGCAGATTTTAAATGTTCGGAAAACAAAAAGCAAAGTTGAAAGTCTTTTTCATATGTGAAGTCTTTTTTCAACAACTGTTCCGCTCAAACCTCAAAATCAAACTGAAATTCTGGAAAATAAATAGTGCTATCTTTAAAAGCGAACACGAATATTCTAACACCTCGGGTGAAAAAATGTCCATTTCAAAAAGATTCGGTGAACGTGAAATTATCGACACTATCTGGAAAAATTTGGATGTAATGCCTAAAATGCCTGTTCCTTTCGGTGATGACGTCTCCGCTGTGGAAATTGGCAGAGAGAATCTTATCGTGTTGAAGACGGACATGCTTGTGGATAAAACTGATGTTCCGCCAGGTATGAGTGTCTGGCAAGCTTGTCGCAAGGCTGTTGTCATGAACGTTAGCGATTTCGCCGCAAAAGGTGTAAAACCGATAGCCATGCTTGTTTCCCTTGGGCTTCCCAAAAACTTGGCAACAGCGAAGAATGCTGAACAAATTGGAAAAGGTTTGAATGCTGGGGCACGCGAATATGACGCATACATTATCGGCGGAGACACAAACGAAGCCTCAGACTTGGTAATTAGCATTTCACTTTTTGGAACAGCTAAAAAGAACACGTTAATGTTGCGGAGTGGAGCAAAACCAGACGATTTAGTTGCAGTGACAGGTGTTTTTGGAAAAACTGCCGCTGGCTTAAAAATTCTAGTTGAAGGTTTAGAGACACCCAAGAAAATTGGCAAAATTCTTGTTGATTCGGTTTTGATGCCTCATGCCCGCTTAAAAGAAGGCTTGATCTTAAGCCAAACAAAAGCAGTTTCAGCATCCATAGATTCAAGTGACGGTTTGGCATGGAGTCTTCATGAAATTGCAAAGGCAAGCAATGTTGGCTTTCTAATTAACAGTCTTCCAACAGCCAAAGAGGTGAGAAGATTCGCAAGAATCAATGAGCTAGAGCCGTTAGAGTTGACGCTTTATGGAGGAGAAGAGTACGAACTTGTGTTAACGATAAAGCCTAAGTTTTGGGAGAAGGTGGAAAAGGCTGTTGAAAGGGTTGGTGGAAAACTCTTGCCAATTGGAAAGGTTACTGCTGAAAAACAGGTTCTGTTAGAAATTGACGATAAAAGAAGCTTAATTGAGCCTCGGGGTTGGGAGCACTTCAAAAGAGTCAAGGTTTAATTGCGAAGTAAAACACAATATTGATCGAATCTTAATGTCTAGCTTAACCGCCTGCCCAACGGTTCGAGAAGCACTTTTCTATGAAAAGCTGAGAAATGGAAAAGTCAAATGTAGCTTGTGTGAAAGAAGATGTGAAATTCCACAAGGTGCAAAAGGATTCTGTGGAACACGAATAAACATAGATGGCAAGCTGTACACGCTTGTTTATGGCGATATAAGTGCGATTGAAAGTCGCCCCATAGAAATTAAACCGTTTTTTCATTACTGGCCTGGTTCAACAGCCCTTACATTTTCAACGTGGTCCTGTAACCTAAACTGCGTGTGGTGTCAAAATTTTCATCTTTCGAAGGTCAGACCTGAACCGACTAAGGCGATTTATTATCCGCCTGAAAAAGTTGTTAAATTAGCCATTTATAACGGTGATACCGGTTTATGTGCGAGCTTTCAAGAACCCACGTTACTTTCTGAATGGGCAATTCCCTTGTTCAAATTGGGTAAGTCGAGGGGGATAAAATATTGCTGTTACGTTTCAAACGGCTACATGACCTTGGAAACTCTTAACGCACTTCGTGAGGCTGGAATGGACGGGCTAAAAATAGACATAAAAGGCTGCAATGAAACGTATGAGGAACATTGTGGAGGCGCTGATGTGGAGAAGATTTGGAGAACCGCCCGAGAAGCCAAAAAACTTGGGTTGCATGTGGAGATTGTTAATTTAGTTGTTAGAAACGTTAATGATGAAGAAGCAGCTTTGCGGTGGGTTATTGAAAAGCATCTTAAAGAGGTTGGAGCTAAAACCCCTTTGCATTTCACTCGGTATTTTCCAGCCTACAAATTCAACAATCCACCCACAAAAGTTGAAACTTTGGAGAAAGCTTACGAGATGGCGAAAAAGGCTGGAGTGCAATATCCGTACGTGGGAAATGTTTCTGGACATAGGTATGAGAACACGTATTGTCCAAACTGCGGAGAAAAACTCGTTAGAAGATACGGATGTTACGTAGTGAAATATGCGATAACTGAAGACAAGAGATGCCCAAAATGTGGGACTCACATTTCCATGACGGGAGAACTTGTTAAGCGATAAGGCATATGAGGCGTTTTGTGAGGACTTTTCCAAAGTGTCAAATAAGCGCGTACACAAATTCGGAGAGGCTAAAAAACCAATCGATCTTGCGAATAGTTCCTAGCTTGCTGGAAAGTCTTATGTTGAATGTTAGTTTCTGCTTTTTCTAAAGGAAAATTTATATGAGGATTGATTAGTTTATTTTTAATCTCAGATCGTGATCTAGATTTTTGGGCGAAAACTCTGTAAGGTCACTTCTTTTTGGTTGAGCGTTTGCGTCTACGCCTTTTAACAATAGTTACTGATCTCGTTTGATTTAGCTGTCGGATTTTGGCGTTTGGAAAAGCCCGTTCAATGTCTCTTCGTAGCTTGGCGATGTCAACTTCTCCGTAGGTTTTCACGTCAACTATTTGTTTTTCATTTTCGTCGTAACTCACGGAAATCGTGTATCCTGAGCCGACTTCGATTTGTGTTGGCTCTAAGACGAATCCTAGCTCTTCAGTGTCTAATTCGATGAAGCTTTCTGGTTTATGTTTGTGTTTACGCTCTGGCATTGTAATCACGACTCTTAAAGAAAAGGTCTGTGAAGATTAAAGGTTTTTATGTTCGAATAAAGATTGAGCGTACGTACATGCGTATCAGTGAAACATCATTTTGTCTTCGTATTTTTTAAGGTGTTGTGTGGCTTCAGAGACGTCCATGAAGAGTTTGCTGACTCTTTCCACATCTTCAATGGTGACCTCTTTGTGTTTGGCACTTTTAGCGTTTTGAGCTGCTAAACTCAGCAGTTGAACCGAGTATCTTAGAGAAGTTTTAGCTCCTACTTCTGTGATTTTTTCTAAGGCGTTTTCTTTAATGTTTATTTTTTCCTCTTTTGATCGTATTTTTAGGATTTCGCGGATGCTTTCAGCATCGTAGTCTTCAGTTCCTATGATTACGGAGCGATCAACGAGGTCGAGAGGGAAGCCCATGGGGCTTTTGACGTCGGTGCCTCGTATGGTGGTGACGCCTCGGTTTGTGGCTAGAATGATGATTGGCACGAGTTCGCTTTCGATGGCTCTGCCTAAGAAGCTGAAGGCTTCCAAATCTAGAAGGTGTGAGTCGTCAATGAATAAGACGCCTGGGTGGATGAAAGCTTTTTCTTCATCTACCATTTTTTTGACTGCTTCATCCACGGCTGTGCGGACTTCAGTGTCTATTTCTTTTGTTGCTGTAGCTCCCATGAACAAAGAGAAAATTCCTCCTCCCATTCTTTGACGGGCGTTGATTTCGTCCATATCTGCTAGGGTTAAGGTGTAGACGAATTCTTTCTCTTTAAGCACGTCACCTTGAGGTTGGGGGATTTTTTTCCTAGTGTCTATGTC
>JACUTN010000063.1 GCA_014859805.1 Candidatus Bathyarchaeota archaeon | reverse complement strand
GCTGCGGTTACTTTGAAAAAAGCGTTTAACGTGCCCTTTGTTTATTCTGTTGAGAGCCTAGAAGAACATCGCTCTCATGGTGCAAACTCCCCGTTCAATATGTCTATCAAAAGCATAGAGTGGCTGGGTTTGTATGAAGCAAAGAAAGTAGTTGTGAAATCTGAATGGATGCGGGATGAAGTAGTTAGAATATACAAGGTTCCAACAGACAAGATAAAGGTGATTGCGCCAAAATCTAAAACGTGGATGAAGAACATTTTGGAAACCTACAAAAGCGTTGCAGGAGGCACTGCCTAAGTGACTCAAGAATTAACTGTTATGATGCTTACTTGGGAGTTTCCGCCGAGAATTATAGGTGGAATATCTCCGCATGTTTATCACTTGTCAAAAAGCTTGGCAAGAAACGGTGTGAAAGTTTACGTGGTTACGTGCGATTTTCCCGGGGCACCACAACATGAAATTGTTGATGGTGTCGAAGTCTTTCGAATAGATTCTTACAAGAATCCATCTCCAAACTTTGCAACTTGGGTTTATCTGATGAATGTGAATATGCAGAAGGAAGCTGCTGCACTCGTTAACCGTTTAGGCGGAGAAGTTGACATCTTTCATGCTCACGATTGGCTTGTTGCAAATGCAGGAATAGGCTTGAAACATGTTTTTAGAAAGCCGCTTTTGGTAACAGTTCATTCAACTGAGATTGGGCGTAGGAATGGGCTTCATTTTGATTATGAAAGGATGATTCATGAAACGGAGGCTTGGCTTACGTATGAAGCGTGGAAGGTGATATGTTGTAGTAACTATATGGTTTCGCATGTTCGGTGGGCTTTCGGGCTTCCCGAAGATAAGCTAGTCATGGTTCCAAACGGTGTAAACGTTCAAGAATACACCAGAAATAGAAACGCTGATTTGGGGCAGTTTAGAAGAAAATTCGCTTTGCCAGAAGAGAAACTTGTATTGTATGTTGGAAGATTGGTTTACGAAAAAGGTATCCACGTGTTTGTGAATGCTGTTCCAAAGATTTTGGGAAAAGTCGATGCCAAATTTGTTGTAGTTGGCAATGGTTACATGAAAGAACCGCTTTCAAACCTTGTTAAGAGCATGGGCTTAGCGCACAAAGTTATGTTCACAGGATTTGTGGATGATAAAACCTTGAAGAACTTGCAGAGATGTGCAGACGTTTCAGTTGTGCCATCGCTCTTTGAGCCCTTTGGTATAGTTGCTCTTGAAGCAATGGCTGCAAAAAGTCCAGTTGTGGTCTCTGATACAGGAGGCTTATCAGAGATAGTGGAACATGATGTGAATGGCGTTAAGGTTTATCCGGAAAATCCTGATTCTCTTGCATGGGGAATAACAAAGGTGTTGCTTGACGAAAAATATGCGAATTGGATTAGAAACGACGCATACAAGAAGGTACTTGAAAAATATGACTGGGACAAAATAAGCCAGCAAACAAAGGATGTTTACCAAGCTGTTTTAAAAGAGTATTCCAAAAGTTTTTGGGCTTAAAGGCTTAAGCCAAAAAGCTGGAGATATCTGCCGAAAACTCGCTTTTTTGTCGGTTTTCCCATTGAAACATCATGCATTTGAGCACCGTACCATTCCATTCACGCCATCCAGTTTTTCGTCCATTCATCGTTTTTCCCCGAAGTATTCTCACCCTAAATCACATCTTTGAGTCTTTGTCACGCCTTCATTTTTCTCAGGCTCCAAATCTCGAAACATGCTTCTACCTATATATAAGGGGGTAGAGACTCAACAGAGAGCAACAGTTCAGCCACATCTAAATCATTAAAGGCAGTCACCACCATAGAAGAAGAATCAACAGACATCATAGCAGGGGCTTCGATTACATAACAGAAATGAACCCCATCAAAACTTTTAGAAAAGCCGAAAAGACATGTTTCTTAGGAAATATTTCACTTAAAACAAGGAATTATGGCCAGAACGCTTTGGGGTTTCTATGGGTATTTTAGTTTGATGGCTTTGTTTGGACAAACATCCACACATTTCATACAGTAAATGCATTCCATGTCACTGAATTTCTCCCACGGTAAATCCAAAATGCGAACATTCATCGGACAAGCCTCAACACAAAGACGACATTCACCCTTAGCACATTTAACAAGGTCCCTACGCAAACCAAGAAAACTAAACTTGTTCAATATCGCCATGATCGCTCCATGAGGACAGAAATACTTACACCAGCCTCTTGGAACGTAAGCCGAAAAAACAAGGACAGCAACCATAATAGCTAGCTGAAACCAAAAGAGCAAAGGCACATCTGCAATTCCAGACAACACTTCCAAAAAGGGAACTTCTAAAACCGAATTACGCAAACCCAAAATCATTTTTGGCAAAGTCGCAAACAACGTTTCAGCAGGACTTAAAGCAGTGAAAGGAGCCTTCGCAAAGATGCCTAAAGCACTCTCGTAGCCACGACTGCTTCCCATAAGTTTCGAGACGGAAAAAGTCACACTAACAAACAAAGTAATACCCAAAACAGCATACTTCACGTAAACCATGCTTTCATGCGTTCTAGGCGAGATTTCCATCTTCTTACGCTTAATGAAACTTATTAAATCTTGAACAAAGCCAAAGGGACAAACCCAGCCGCAAAAGGATTTACCAACCAATACTCCTACGATTAGAAATGAAGCAATTGCCAGCCACGGAAAAACAACATTATAAAGCATAAACTGCAAAGCTGTAAAGGCATCTCCCACCGTATTCGGCTCAATCCCCCACGTCCAAAGAACAGGAAACAGAAGAGGCAACGAACCTAAGTTGAAGACCATTGCGCTGAAAAATATGAAGGACAAGAACTGAACTATCCTCCGAAACGTATTAAACTTAAGCAGTTTCTGCTTGATCTCGCTTCTCAATCTCCAACCTCTTTCAAACTGTTAATGAACGTTTGAGTTATTCTATTTTCCCACCACTTTAACGTTTTCCACAAGAACCCAAGGAGCAACCAACTGCCCAATCTTCCTCTCGTTACTAGCCAACCCAGAAACATTCGTTAACACCTGAAAAATGTTACCAGCCAACATCGCTCCCTTTGTAGCATAAACAATTTCACCGTTTTCGATTTTCCACGCTGGAGTTGCGACGACAGAAAATTCTCCACTGGCTGGATTGCTGCTGTGGGCACCCTGCAAAAAGTACACTAGAAGGCCCTCCTTCAATCCACTGATGAGATCTTCTTTTGATTTGTTTCCGGGCATCATACGGAAGTTCGTGGCTTCAACGTTTGGCGTGGACAAATACCCAGCTCTGGAAGCGTTTCCTGTGCTTTCTTTTCCCTCTTTCTTAGCCGCATAATTGTCATAAATGAAGTTGCGTAGGACTCCCTTCTCTATAACTGGTGTCTTTTGTTGAGGAACCCCTTCGCCGTCGAATTTCCATGTGCGGAGACCACCATCAAACAAGCCGTCATCGTAAACTGTCACAATCTCGGAAGCCACCTTTTCTCCTATCTTACCCTTGAAGGCTGATTGATTTCTCTGCACATAATCCGCCTTAACAGCATTAATCAAAGTGTACTGAAACAACTGTTGCAGGGCAAATTGAGTAAATATCACATCGATGTTTTTTGTTTCTGTCCTTCTGGCTTTCAGTGCAGAAACAGCGAGTCTTGCAGCTTCCTTTCCAACCCACTCCGGGTCCATATCGTACTTTCTTTCGATGTTAAATTCAAAACATGCAGGTGTTACTTCACCTTCTCCTTTAGCTATTGTAGCCAAACTGCATTCAATGATCGTTCCATGATCAAAACCCTCAACGCCATTTGAATTGGCAACAGCCTTACACAAATATGATGCCGCTGCATCACCTTCTATTGGAAAGACACGCTCATCAGTTTTCTCAGCCGCATCTAACATTGTAGAAGCTATATTCACCAAGTCCTCAGAATCAAGCTCAACAATTTCATTGTCATAAGCACCTTCCACAGATGAAAAAGTTTTTTTGGTTGGAAAACCATGCCAGTCTTTGTCAGATTTACTTGCTTTAGCAGAATTCAAAGCCTTGATAACTGTTTCTTCAATGACGGCTTCACTTTCTAACATGTTTGTATACGAAAAACCTGTCGCCTTGCTAACTATGGCTCTAATTCCTAATCCTCTGTCAATTATTCGAGAACTTTTGTTGATCTGTCCTCGTTCAATGTTAACACTAGTAGTTAAGCCTTGATACACAAATGCTTCAGCTTCATCAACACCTTTCCTCTGAGCAAGACTTACAGCTTTTTCAGCTAATCTTAACATTTCCTCTTGTTTAAGCGCTACCACCAACCAGCACCTCCTTCACTCTAATGTGTGGACCGCCATCACATATGAAGGCTGTTTGACCCTTTCCACATCTTCCAGGCCACAATTCAAAGTCTTTCCCAACAGCATCAACCTTAAGCAGAGTCTCAAGTGTGTTACCACTCATAGAAGCATTACGTATGGGTACACCTATCTCACCGTTAACTATTTCGTAGGCTTCTTGAATGCCTACTTGAAAGGTGCCGTCTAAGTTTGCTTGACCTCCCCTAAAGTTTTTGATGTAATAACCGAATTTTATGTCTTCCACTAATTCCTCGAATGAATGGTCTTTAGGTTCCATGAACGTGTTACGCATTCGGATTATAGGCTCAAAACGGAAATCTTCAGCTCTCGCGTTGCCTGTTAGTTCTGCATTAAACTTCTGGGCGGTTTCCCGATTATGCATAAGTCCAACCACAACACCATTTTTTACCAGAAGCGTTTTCTGCGTTGGGACACCTTCATCATCATATTTAAACGAACCAAAAGCACCTTCCACTAAACCATCATCATAAAAGGTTACAACATCGGAAGCTATCTTCTTCCCAACCTTATCAAGTAACACTGAACCTGACAACGTTAAGTCTGCTTCAGCCAAATGCCCAAAGGCTTCATGAACAAAAACCCCGACCACGTTTGGTCCCAAGACTGCGGGGAATGTTCCGCCCTTTGGAGGTTTTGCCTTCAGCTGTTCAACTGCTCGTTTTGCAACTCTTTCGCCCACAATTTCTGGGGTTTCAACGTCAAATATTTCATAGCCAGCTGTTGACCCTATTTCTTCGCGACTGAAAGTGAACGTACCGGCTTCCACGGCTGTGGCGACTAATCTAGACCAAACGTACAGCTTACCTTGTTC
>JACUTN010000062.1 GCA_014859805.1 Candidatus Bathyarchaeota archaeon | reverse complement strand
AATCTTATACCGTTTGGAATACTTGATGGATTCAAGGTTTTTCGATGGAACAAAGTAGTATGGGCTTTAGCCTTCACTGCAAGCCTAGTTCTCACAATTGTCTGTTACATCTATATTCTGCCAAATGCAAAAATATAATTCACAATTGCTGTTAGAGAAGTTCTATAGTCACGTGCACTTCTTCTGGAACACGAATACGCATTATACGCCTCATAACACGCTCTTCAGAATCAACATCTATGAGACGCTTATGAATACGTAACTCCCACCGGTCCCATGTAGCAGTTCCCTCACCACAAGGGGACTTTCGAACAGGAACCCTCAGCCTTTTAGTAGGCAACGGAACCGGACCTGTCATTTTAACTCCGGTTTTCTCGGCTATGGCTTTCAGTTCTTGGCATACCTCTTCCAACTTTTTGTAGTCTGTACTTGTTAAACGTATCCGTGCTTTTCTACCCATAGCCCTAATCTCAGCTCTTTGCAAACTTTGGTGTTTACCTTACACACCAAAGCACAAATAAAAACCTATCGAAACAAGAGTTATAACAAGTGCCACATGCGTTAAAGAATGAAAATGGAAAAACCAAAGTTGAAAGTAAAGGGAATAATTCTGGATCTAGATGGTACAATAGTTGACTCAAGAGAAGCATACATAGAAGCTGCAAAGGCTGCTTTTGCAGCGATAGGACAAGAAAAAGTTGACATCAAAATAACAACAGAAATCCCAAGGAGACTTGAACAAAACCTTTCAATAAACAACATGATAAAGGGAATTGATATGCAGAAGTTCTTAGATGCCTATCTCAAATCATATTATAAGGTAACAGCTACAAAGACAAAACCAATGCCCAACGTTTCAGAAACCCTGAAAAAACTTTCTCAAAAGGCGAAGCTGGCGCTCATGACAATGCGTCATGTTCCGAAAGAAAAAGTCATTAAAGAACTGGAAAAATTCGGTTTGGCTGATTATTTTCAAGTTGTAGTAACGGCGTTAGACACTTCCCAGCCGAAACCGTCTCCAGAAGCTCTAACAAAGTGTGCAAGGCAGTTAGGCATTCAGACAAGCGAATGTGCTGTTGTAGGTGATTCCGTCGTGGATGTGAGATCTGGTAGAGACGTTGGAGCTAAAACAGTTGCCGTCTTGTCCGGAATATTCACAAGAGAAGAATTAGAAATGGAGAAACCGTATTTGATTTTAAAAAGCGTCAACGAACTTCCAGATTTTCTTGAATAGACTTTGAAATGGGCTTCAGAATATTCTTGAATGTATAATATGGCTAAAAAATATCTAAAAATGTTATAGAAGCAACCATAAATAAAGCTTAATTAAAACCTCAGCCTTAGATTTTAGGTGGAGAAGGCTTCGAGGCTGGAGTAACTGATGAATTTCATTGAAATACTGTTGTCAGAAAAACTGAAAAGCAAAAATCCAATGTTGGATATTTTTGGTTCGGACCGCAAAGTTCTCCAGATAGCATGCCAAGACTTAACAAATTATCTTAAAGTTCACTGGGACCTTGTTGGAAAAGAGGCAAATGAATGTGAACTCGTAGACAAACTAGAAGAATTCCATAGCGAAAACCCAGATGAACTGGAAGAATTTATAAATTTGTGGACTGGAATATGGCTTAAGAAATGGAAAGAACGGGTAAAGCTTTTAATAGGCAAAGACAAAGCCAAAAGATGGAACAAAGTTACAAGAATTCTTAACAAAGCAGAGCCACTATGGAGAAAACTTGCAGACCGCACGGAAATGCAAGAAATAGTCACGTCTACACTTGTTAAGAATGGCGAAATTTGCGGCACATCAATCCTTGCCGAGAACCTTCTAAAAATGGAGATAGGTCGAAACAAAAAGAAATACACTAACGAAAAGGAACACGTAATAAGTGTTGTCAACAATTCTTTGAGAAAAGCCAGAGAATTAGCTCGAAGCAAAGGGCCATTAATCTTCGTCAAAGTTGATAAGGGCTACTACCAACATTCACAATAAACTGCAAAACTTAACTGGTTCTCTCCCTACGAAGATTTCTAGTTCTCCAAGAATATCTATTGACAGTTGCTGTTTTTCCATAACCACATGCTCCACATCGCCTCTTTGAAACATTATACGCTCTTTTTCCGCATCTTCTACACCGTATGTGAAGAGTCTTCCCAGCGCGTTTACCAAAAGATGGCGTTCCTTTCCCCAAAATTTTCACCTTGGCGGAGGTGAAATCAGAACAACATTGTCTCCGCGAACTATTATTAATCCTAGCTTCTTCACATCTTCAACGTTCGTTGTGTCTTCAGTTTCCTCTAAAACCAGGTTCAGATGCTGGTCAAACCCCTTCAGTCTTCCACGCAAACCTTTTCCACCTTTCAATCTCACAATTACCATTTTTCCAAGGTTTTGCTCAAGGATTTCGGTTGTCATTTCGCTCATTTCAGACCCTCGCAGTATATCTGTGTCTTTTTATACTTAAACTTATACGATTTAAACCTATCTGACACAGAAGTACTGTGTCAAAAAATATCGAGGATAGTGCGTGGGGCTTGTTCTTTATTATGCTTAGAAAAATCTGCGTTTCTTTTTTTCCTCTTCTTTATGTTGTTCTTGCGATTGTGCAAGCTCTTCGTCTTCAACAGGAGCCACGGTTACGACTAGATCCGCTTTTTGTTCTTCTTCAACTTCCTCCATGCCTTCAGGTTCTTGTTCCTCGGTTATTTTGGAAGTTTCTGGTTCGTTTAATTCTTTTTCTAGGTCGCTTTTCTTAGATTCCAGCTTTTCCACAGCTTCACGTTTTACCTTGATCTTTTCTTCTAGCTTTTGAATTGCTACGTTAACTTCAAGTGTTTTTACGTTTTCTTTCAGAGTTTTCTCTTTTTCCGTTAGTGACTGGAACTCGTTTTCCAATTCTTCCTTTTTCTTTTGAAGGTCTTCAGTTTCTATCGACAATGCCAAACTTTTCTCACCAGGGTTTATTTTGTTTGTTACGAACATAATTAAGTTATGAAGGCAGAATCTGAATTCATTATACAGAAATATTAGATGAAAACAGCAAGTCACGCGCAAAGTATAAAATAGTGCCCTAATTAGAATGCAATGTCAGTGATGTCTGTGACAGGGAAAGACATTTTAGAAAAAATGAAAAGAGATGACCTAGTATTATCTATGAGTTTAAGAGTTGGTATGGGAAATCCGTCAATCGAAGTTGCGAGCAAACTTGGTTTTGACTATGTGTATTTTGACTTTGAACATGGAGTTCTTGAGGTTGAAACTTTTGCGCAACTGATAAGAGAGGCTCGGCTTGCTGGTTTAATTGCTTTATGTCGAGTACCTGGACTTGATGCAGTTTTTGTTAATCGGGTTCTTGATGCTGGTGCCAGCGGGATTGTTTTCCCACATATAAAGATGAAGCAAGATGCAACAAGGGCTGTGGAATTAACGAAATATCGCACTCCAGAGACTCCTTTCGGCAAGCGTGGTTTTGAACCCGCCTACGGGCTTCCAAAGCTTGATTATGAGAGCTGGACTGAGTATTTCAAGCGGGTGAATGAGGAGACGTTAGTTGGACTGATGATAGAGGACAAAGAAGGCGTTGATAATATTGAGGAAATTCTTTCAGTCGAAGGGATAGATTTTGTTTTTATAGGCAAGATGGATATGGCGTTCTCTTATGGTGTTCCTTTCACACCGCGGGCTGGGAGGGATGACCCTGTTATTGAGAAAGCTGTTGCGAAGATCTGTGTTGAATGCAAGAAGAGAGGAATACCCGTTAGATTCAGTGTCGGCGTGGCTGCAGAGGATATCGTTGAGAACGTGAAGAGATGGCTTCCGAAAGGAAGATCTCACTTGTTCATGGTGAATGATGCAACTCTGCTCATGCAAGGTGCTAAACACTATGTGAATACACTGAAGAAAGGCTTAAAGAAATATACAGCGAAATAAACGCTGGAAAGCTTTGCAGTCAGACGACGAGACAAAATTAGTGGTGAGACATTATGTGTTCAAATGATTACCCGAAAGAAACGGCACGGCACAATACGCGTAGCGAAGGGATTGCTTCAACCGAAAAGATGTTAGACAGAATCGCAAAAACTGCCTACAACAACGATAGAACATACGAGGGCTGTACACGTTGTGTACTTGCCGCACTTCAAGAGCATCTCCATCTTCTACACGATGACAAGGCGTATAGAGCCGTTTTGAAGGCTAGCACAGCTCTCGCTGCGGGAGTTGCTCGTAGAGGCGAGACATGTGGTGCTTTGACAGGTGCTGTAATGGCAGTTGGCTTGGTTGCAGGTGCTGAGCGTCTGGATGATGCTGAAGGTTATGTGCGGGCGATGAAAGTTGCGGTAGAAGTGTTTGATAGATTTAAAAATAATCATGGAACAGTGAAGTGTTTCGAGATTCAAGAGAAGCTTTTTGGGAGACACTACGATTTTTTCAATCCTGAAGATGCTGAAGCATGGCGCAAAGATGGTGGCCTCGACAAGTGTCCCAGTGTGTGTGCAGTGGCTGCAAGAATAGGTGCTGAAGTGATACTTGAATTTCGAAAGCGAAAATGAATGACGGAATTCAGCAGGTTTCCGCGTAGTAAATTTTAGACCCCCCATAATTTTTCAGTGTTCACTGGTGTTTGGAGTTGAATAGGGCAAGGAAAAAGGAGATTGCGAGGATATTTTTACTGGTTTAGGATTGAAGCTCTATTTGAAGACGGGAAGAATTCGTCATGCGCATGTGTGTTTCATCTGGTTGCGTGTAGTGGTTTATTCGTATCGAGTCAAGTATAGTGATTTGCTTGCTCCCTTTTTACTTTCTTCTCGGGAAATAGTTTCTAACGCGTTGATGATTCTGAACTCTATATTTTCGTGTGGTTTTTTTGTGTTGATTTGGGGGAGTTTGGATAAGGCTTTGTTATGAGTGTTTTCGTCTTGGGTTTTCAATTCTTATGCCTCTGCTCATAGTACTGGTTAGTAAATATTTGGTTTCAGAAAACAGAATCAGTATTTTGAAGTTGAATTTGAAATTCGTATTGGATGTCTGGTCATTCGCAGCCTTTTTTAGTGGTTATTGTGGGTTGCTGACTTCTCTTTTGCAGTGATTATAAGCAGTCCTGAAGCTGTGAACCCTGTTAAGGTTCCGTAAATGAACGTTGTTTCTGGGGATATGCCCCATAGG
>JACUTN010000061.1 GCA_014859805.1 Candidatus Bathyarchaeota archaeon | reverse complement strand
TGGCGTTTCCAGCGTTTATGGCTATGTCTAAGCCGTAAATCTTGTATGTGCACGGTTTTCCTCTTCGAAATTCAGATAAATCCTCTATGTCATCTATCATTATCGTTCCGTTGTGGATCACCTCTGGAATTATAGCGAAATCAACAAAGTCCTCCGGATTTTTACCCAACGCTTCACAGATTAACAGGAAAAGGCTTGGACGCCACCTTTTCCCACCTCTATCAAGAAACTCCCAGATAGGCTCAGCAACTGCCTTGTTTAAGGCTTCCAAGTTATAGGCATAGTGCGGCGGGTTAATCCTAAAAAGAACAGCGTTTTCAGAGAAAATTCTTGGAATATACTTCTCAATAGCCTTATCTATTAAAGCAGCTTTCTCTTCAAGAAACTTCTCAATATCCAAAGTTTAATTCCTCCCTCTCCGTGCATATCTTTCTACGTCAAACCCCCTGACTCCCAACCATTCTGCCGTTTTACCCGTTACTACAAGGGAAACCTCACGCAAGGTTTCAACCGACTCTGCTCCCACAAGGAACATAACATTCCTTAATTCCTCTATCAGAAGTGAAAGCACATTTTCTGTTTCTTTTACGCCTTTAACTGCTGCCTGCAACACTGGTTGGGAAAGACTTGTTAGACTTGCACCGAGGACCAAAGATTTAGCCACGTCTACTCCGTTGCGTATTCCTCCGGAAGCAATGACTGGAATCCTTACTGTTTGTGAAACCTCAACGATGCTTATGGCTGTTGGGATGCCCCAGTCCCAGAAAACATCGCCTAATCTGCGTTGGAAACTGTTTCCACGCTTTTTCGCACGGTAGTATTCAACCGCTGCCCAACTTGTGCCACCTGCCCCGCTTACATCTATGCCTTCAACGCCCACATCCTCGAGTCTCTTCGCGTCTTCAGCAGCAATGCCAGCACCTGTTTCCTTCACGATCACTGGCTTATCTAGTTCCTTGGCAATTTCACCTATTTTCTTAAGAACTCCTTGGAAGTTTGTTTGACCTTCGGGTTGAACAGCCTCTTGTAGTGGATTTAAGTGTATCGCAATGACATCTGCTCCAATCATTTCTATTGCTTTTTTCACTTCTTTCACGCCGTACCCGTTGACAAGCTGCACCCCGCCAATGTTCGCGATCAGAAAGGCTGTTGGAGCCTTTTTTCTGGCTACTGCGAAGGTTTTCTCAAGTTTTTTATCTTCTATTGCCGCTCGCTGACTTCCAACGCCCATTCCTAAACCCAGTTCTTCCACGGCTTCAGCTATTGTTGCATTAATTTTCGTTGCTTCCATCGTTCCGCCAGTTATAGCACCTACGATCAATGGTGCTGCAAACTTGTGACCAAAAACGGTTGTGGATAAATCTATTTTTTGTTTGTCAATTTCTGGCAAAGCCTTGTGAACAAAATGGATATCTTCGAAACCTGTTGTTGTTTTTCTTGCTTGAACGTTCTGGTTTAGGGAGATCTTGATATGGTCGGATTTACGCTTTCTTGTTTCCTTAGCCAACTTCATTCCTTCTCTAACAAAGTGCCTTTCACCTTTTCTCTTTAAAGGCTTTATAAATAAAGTTTGGTTTTTGTAGTATCTGGGGAACAGGTGATTGCGACAGCCTTCACTTCTCTATTCTGACTACATCATTTTGTAATCGAACTGTGTCTCCTGTCTCTATTTTCGAAATGTCAATCTTGTCAATGCAAGGTATTTCCGAGATTATTGCTCCTACGGCAACCACGGTTTCACATTCTTCGTTTATGATCCCAGCAGGAGCCGTATTATTCTTTTTCATCCTGTAAAGAGTGTAGGATCCAACTGTTGACCCTTTACCGTTCGGGAAAACCAGTATTTTGTCCGTCACCTTTTTTCCCTCGAGTTCGTGTCCCTTTTCTATGATTACGCCGGTGTCGGGGTCTACTCCACCGTAAAACGAGATTGGTTGTGAGGTGGTTAAGGCTTCTCCTTCTGCAACTCCTTTTGAGATGATTCTTCCTTTCAGCTCCATTTTCCTCTCACCGCAGCCTCTATGCACTCTTCTAGGCTTCCCAGTTTTGTTTTCATGCCGTTGTGTCTTGAATAGTAACATCCTTTTGCAGAGGTTGTTGCAACTGATCTGAACCTTCCTTTCAATGGGGCCACTGCCATACAAGTGTCGCAAGCGAATTTCCCCCCAGAGTTCTCGATTATTTCTGTGTAGCCTCTCTTGTCAGCGAGTTGTTTCATTAGCCTTGAGGTTGCAACCCAGAATTCAGTGTTCGAAGATACTTTCTTGTTTTTTAACGATTTTGCTATTTCAGCAATTTCTTTAATTGAACAGTGGGGACAGCCTATACAGACGAAGTCTATAGTGTCAACATCATCGTTAATGCTTTCATATGCTTTTTTTATGTCCACATCTTCAATGGTGACCTTCTCTTTTGGCAGTTGATGTTTTTCAGATCCAGGGGTTATTCCCTTCATAAAGAACAACGGTTTTGAACCGTAAGTCACCACTGAAGCACAGAACGATTTCAACTCATCCAAATCCGCGTCTTTCACGCCTGTTATGTATGGTATCTTGTTTCCAACTTTTTTACCGATGCACCAGCCAAGGGCTCCCCAATCCGATATTTTTTTAAGGTTAACCCTCACGTCTACATGAACGTCTGGCACCCTGTTCTCTTCCAAGTGCAGCCCGTAGGCCGGTGTTTTACCCACAAAAGCCGCTGCAAGGGCTGATGGACCGCCCTCCCTGTTGGTCTTTGCCCCGATAACAGAGTTAGCGAAAGTAACTGCAGACGACTCGGACCAAGCAATATGCCTCCCATACGTTGGTAGACTTCCTATCAGGTATGGTGTGCACGTGCAAGAGATGATTATACCCATTTTTCTGAAGGCCTCTATGACTAGGTTTTGTTTTTCTGCGAATTCTTTGGAGATTCCGAGTTTTTTCCAATTCTCCAAGTCCATTCCTGCAGGGTTCAAGGTTGTGAGAACCTTGACTTTTCCATCCTTTGCCAGTTCATTTAGAAATTCTAGGCCAGCATCTCCTAGGTTGTGGTATGACACGCCTGCCACTTGAACAGAATCTATGTTTATGAGTTTTTCAGCGCCGTAGATGTCTCCTAAGGCAACGAGTATCTCCATGGATTTTTTTACTGTGTAACCTTCTTCTCCGTTCAGCATTCTTTCTTCTTCTTTTGTGAGATACATAAGGATCACAGGAATTTTTTTAGATCAACTCTTCTGTATTCTTCTTTTTTAAACCCTTTACTTGTTTTTTTGAAAGGAATCGTTGCGTCTAACCCCATCTTACAGGTTGTCGCTTTTTTTCCTTCAGTTAAATCTCCAGATGGGTCAAGAGAAGACCCTCTTTGTTTTGGTAGGATGACAGCGTCTTTGTCTGCTTGAAACCTTGTTGCAATCGCCCACTCGACGTCGTTTGGATCATAGATGTTTATGTCATCATCTACAACAACACAATGTTTCAAAGAGCGGTGACCTTTGAAAGCTGCTTCAATCGCTTTCTTTCCATCATCTGGATTCTGTTTCTTTATTTGCACCACGGCGTGGAGCCAGCTGCAACCGCCAGTGGTTATGTAGACATCTTTGCATTCGCAGACCTTGTTGACTTCGTTGAAAATTGTTGGTGCTTTGGGCATTCCCATTAGGAACTTGTGTTCGTTTCTTCCAGCAAGTATGGTTTGGTAAATGGGGTTTTCTCTGTGAGTTATGCACTTGATTTCTATCACTGGTTGCTGTCTCACCCTATCCACAATTCCCGTCAGATCTAAGAATGGTCCCTCTGATGTTCTTTCTTTTGTTATCCTTCCTTCTAATACAATCTCGCAGTTCTTCGGAACCTCAACATCAATGGTTTTGCACTTCACCAACTCTGTTTTTTCCAGCGCATTCGCCATTCCCATTTCGTCAACGCCTTTTGGTAGAGACGTGGAAGCCGCGAGGAGAACAGCGGTTGAGTTGCCTATGCAAATTGCGATGTCAAGTTCACCGCTAGACTTTTTGAGGGCAGTGTCGGTTCCCCTCTCTTCAACGATTCTGGCTACGAATCTTTTTTTATCTAGTAGCATCAACCTGTGGAAACATGTGTTTCTGCCCAACTCAGGGTCTTTTACTACGCAAATAGCGGATGCTATGTATTTTCCACCGTCTTTTTCTGTGTATCTCATTATGGGAAGCTTTGTTAAGTCAACGTCTTTCTCAACTATTTGTTGGCATTCTCCGCTCTCCACAACATCGGGGGGTACAGGGTTTTTTATAGCATTGGATAATTTGGGCAACAATTGTTCTTTCTCTATGTTCAAGGCTCTGGCAATCAGCTCTTTAGAAGAGACGAGGCCGCCTACAACAGGAATGCTTGATTCCTTCACTTTCTCAAAAAATACGGGTTTCTCGCCGAGAGCATCTATAATCCCCGCCATCTCATACTCGGTTGACACTTCTTTCTTTATTTTTATCAATTCTCCACTTTTGTCAAGCTGTTCCAGAAAACTTCTAAAACCCAATCTGCTCCCTTCTATAAAGGTAATTTCATGTGTCTAATAAGGCTGTTTTCTTTATATTTTTTGAATCCCAATCTTTGTCCTCAGTACTTTGAATCCCTCTTTTTCCATTGCTGTGGCAACTGCTTCTTGCAGTTCTTTTCCCGGTGTTAGCGCTACCATGCATCCTCCGCCGCCGCCGCCAGTTAGTTTTGCTCCAAACGCGCCTTGCTCTCGAGCTAGATTGATGAGATAGTCTAATTCTTTGCAGGAAACTTCAATTTCTTGTAGTAAGCCGTGATTTTCGTTCATTAACCTCCCGATTTTTCTTAATTCGAAATCTTCTAAGGCTTTTCTCGCTTGGAACGCTAACGATTCTGCTTGATTGAACAGTGGATCGTATTTTTCTGGATTTTGTTTTTTTCTTTCTGCAACGCTTGCAACCATTTTTTTTGTGTCAGCGACCACTCCTGTGTTGCCTATGACGATTTCAACGGGCTTTCTTATGTTTAGTCTTTCAATTGTGTTTGGGCCTCCGCTTAGATTCTTCTTGAACCAGATTAGTCCTCCGTAGGTTGCGGCGGTGTTGTCGATGCCTGAGGGTGTTCCGGCGTAGGCTTTCTCAGCTTCATAAGCGATTTCGTTGATTCTTTCATCTGATAAATTCATTTCTAACTCTTCTGCTATGGCTCTGGCGATTGCAACGCTGCTTGCTGC
>JACUTN010000060.1 GCA_014859805.1 Candidatus Bathyarchaeota archaeon | reverse complement strand
GAACCATATGTTCCTGTTGACCCTGACGCTTTGGTTCTGGATGCTGGTGGAGGAACTGGTCGCTGGGCAATCAGGATGGCGCGAAAAGGCTGCAAAGTGGTTTTAATGGATGTTTCAGAAAAGATGCTAAAGATTGCCGCCGAAAAAGTGAAAGAGGAAGGACTCCAACATAAAATCACCATAAAAAAGGGCGACATCACAAAAACGGGCTATGCAGACGAAACCTTTGACATGATTCTTTGTGAGCACACTCTTTTCCTTTTCAAAGAACCTGACATCCTCATAAGAGAATTGAAGCGAGTTCTAAAGAGGAAAGCTCGATTAATAATTTCTGCACACAATCGCTATGTTCAAGCGTTAGCTTGTTTGCCAGAAAAACCAAGCCCAGACAAAGTAAATCACGCGTTGAACATTCTACTTCGCAAAAAATACAATACCATGACTAAACGTGGCAAAGTTAAAATTTACACTTGGACTCCAAACGAGTTTCGAACATTGCTGGAAAGAAATGGATTTCAAGTGGAAAAGATTATTGGTAAAGGGGTTACTATGCCTTTGCGAATCTCAAAGGAACTGTTTGTTAAAAAGGAGTATTCAGAAGATTTGTTTAACAAGATACTTCAATTCGAGCTTGCTTTGTGTGAGAAACCTGATGCATTAGCGTTAGCGGGGCACATGCAAGCAATAGCGTATAAACCGTAATTGAGAGTACGCTTGCGAGAAGTATAGCAGCTGTCGGATCGGGAAAAGGGGATTATTGATGCTTTGGTAAATAGCAAAACGATGACATCCTCAAGATAAATTGAATTGTTTGAAGCCAACGGTGCAAGCATAACCCCCAACTCAGCACTATTCCCAGAAAAACCTTTTCGTATTGGGTTTGGGGATTTTATGTAAACTTTTAATCCTCTTTTTCTGGATTTTCACGTCGTCTATTTCCCAGAGGCGTTCAAACATTCAGCTTATTTATAGCCTTCTGGTCGTATATTTCAAAAAAGACAGCTCTAATCATGGGGAGTCGTTGTGAAAGATCGTCCAATTTACAGGAAAGTTGAGCAGTGGGAGATTTATGATCGAATGGCAGGAAGTAGCATCTACGCAGATACTGATAAAAAGTTTCTTCCCAGTGAACGATATGACTGGACCCTTCTCACCGAGATCGAGCTGTTTAGAAATGCAGTTAAGGGGTGTGAGAAGGTTTTGGACATTGGTTGTGGCACAGGTCACCCATCATTGTATATTGCAGAGGATGTTGGGTCAATTATTGGAATTGATAAGTCAGAAAGGATGATTGAAATAGCGAAAAATAGGTTAAGGAAAAGTGGGGGAAATAACGTAGTTTTTGAGGTTGGAGATGCGGCGAGTCTGAAGTTTTCTGACAAAAGCTTTGATGCTATTATTTTATGTGGTTCATTAGCAACTTTCTCAGATAAGACAAAATCTCTACAAGAGATTAAAAGAGTGTTAGAGGATAATGGAAAGGTCGCTTGTATTGAGGCGAACTGGCAATACCAACTGACCCACGAAAGGCGTTTTCATGGAGAAGGCAATTTCGGATTCACAGAAAAAGGTTTGATAAGATATCGTTACGTGAGGCGCCTGGTACATCCTCACAAGGAAATAGATTATCGCTGCATTATTGATCAAAACAGTGTTCTTGGAAAAAAGCTATTGTCTGACCAGCATTTTCTCAAACGCAAAACATTGAAAACAGAGATGAGCATTGAAGAAGTAGAACCTTATTGTAATGATATAGAATACGACGAACAAGAGAAAATTGACCCAGAAACCATTGCTCGTCTTTTTGCAGAAAACGGTTTCAAAGACGTAGTTGTCAGCGGATATGGGGTAATGTATGACTTATTAAACAGTGCGGGTTTAGTCAACAAAATGGCACCTTACATGAAAGAATTGAGCAAAGCCGAAGCAGCCATTTCGAGATTTCTTCATCCATTGAAAACCGAAATGCTATTCCTAACCTGTAAGGTCTGAACTATTATTCCATGGAAAGCCAATACATTTGTAATCTTTACAAAAAAATCAGCCTCTAATCTATAAAGCATTATTTCTTTGACAGTTTTGCAATAAAGAAACCATTGCATTGGTGTATATGTGGATAAAGCCTTTGACATTCTTCCAGTCCTCTCAACCCTGATAAGCCCATTTTCGGCGTTATTTCAACAAGCGAAAATTCTGGATGCCACTTCAGAAATCTTTCAATAAGCATCTCATTTTCTTCAACAGTTACGCTACATGTAGAATAAATCAAGGCTCCTCCACATTTCACTTTCCCAGCGCAGTTGTTTATCATCTTCCATTGAATCTCAGCCATCTTATCAACAGAACGTCGCGTAAGTCTCCACTTTGCTGAAGGAAGCTTTCTGAAAGCTCCAGTGCTCGTGCACGGCGGGTCCAAAACCACAACATCTGCTTCCATTTCTAATGGTAAAGGATTACATGCATCGGCAATGATTGGCACGGCGATTTTCGCGTCCATACGAGCAACGTCATTCTTCCAGACAGCCATCCTACGTCTTGAATAATCTAAAGAGTAGATAACCCCGCGATTTTGCATGAGCTGAGCCAGATACGTGGTTTTTGCTCCTGGTGCAGCACAAACGTCTAGAAGAGTCATTTCAGGTTTTGGGTCTGCTGCTTCAGCGGTGAAACAGCTTGCCTTGTCTTGAATGTAGAATAAGCCTTCTCGGAAGCTTTTTGTTTTGGTTAGGGGTTGCCTTGTACTAACAACGGTGTATGTGTGTTTTAGCTGTTTGACCCTTTCAACTTTTATTCCATCTTCAAAAAGTCTTTCCACAATTTCGTTTTCTTCCGCCTTAAGCGTGTTCAGCCTTACGTATGTTTGTTGTGTTTGCATGTTTGCTTCTAACATGGCTAGGGCTCCTTTTCTACCAAAAATCTTGAAGCAATATCTCACGAACCATGTCGGATGAAAAGTTAGGAGTCCAACTCTCTCTTCATCACTCACGTCTCTAAATATTAAAGCTGGCTTCTGCGTTAGCAACAAGCCTAGCACACGTTCAACTTTTTGAAGAGATTTCCATCCCAGAATGGAGCGGGCTAGCTTGGCTATGTTTTTGGCTTCCTTGATGTCGATCTTTGACCAGTTTTTAGTTATCCTTGTTTGGTAAACGTAGAGTCGCAAGAAAGCTTGAACACCGAGATTGAATTCGCTTATTGCGTTGGGCTTTAAGGCGTTGTTGATGAATTTGTCTATGAAGTTTCGTCTTCTGACAGTTTCGATCACAAGTCTATGTGCAAGTTTAATAGCGTTGGAATCGCTTATCCTCAACTGTTTGATGGTTTTTGCCAAGGCTAGGCGTTCGCTTAGCTTTTGCATCTCCATCCAGCTTAGGGTTTCAATTGCAAGCATCCAAGCTTCCTTAAGCAATTTGCTTTCACTCTCTCAAAGTATAGTTTTAAAACAGCAATAGGTTAGATAAGAATTAAAGGGTATTCTTCTCTTTATTTCGTCTCGCATATCCAAAGCTTGTTTTTTGGAACAAGGAATAAATAGTATAATGCGCTATTAACAGACTCGTGGTTTAAAATGGGGTATTTAGAAACACAAGTCTAAACAATTTCCGAAACGAAACAAACCGCTTAAAAACCCCGAGAATAATGATTTTTTAGAAAACGAGAATAAAAAGAGAGAACTGTCTAACGCTGATCATAGAGTCCTCGGCAAACAATTGGATTTATTCTCCATAAGCGAGGAAGTAGGCATCGGCTTAGTTCTTTGGCATCCAAAAGGCACAATAGTTCGCAAGATAATCAGAGACTTCTGGGAAAAGGAGCATTTGAAAAATGAATATCAACTTGTTTGCACTCCGCACATAGCTCGTGGCGAACTCTGGAGAATTTCAGGACACTTGGACTATTACCGAAAGAACATGTACATTTTTGAAAAAGACGAGGAACTTTACGTGGTAAAACCAATGAACTGTCCCTTCCACATCCAAGTCTACAAGTCTAAACCGAGAAGCTACAAAGACCTTCCAATAAGATATGCAGAATGGGGAACCGTCTACAGATATGAGCGATCAGGCACGTTACACGGTTTACTGCGCGTGAGAGGTTTCACTCAAGATGATGCGCACATCTTTTGCGCTCCAGAGCAAACAGAAGAAGAAATACGTAAGATTCTGGACCTAACTGCGCACATCTTACAGAGATTTGGTTTCCACGAATACAGTGTATACTTATCAACCAGAGACCCAAAACAACCTAAAAAATACATGGGTTCAGAACAAGAATGGAAACTGGCACAGAAAGCCCTAGCCGAAGCCCTCAAAAAGAAAGCAATTCCATATAGGGAAATGCCCGGAGAAGCCGCGTTTTACGGACCGAAAATTGACATCTACATAGTTGATGCATCAGGCAGAGAATGGCAATGCTCCACAATCCAGTTCGACTTCAACCTACCTAAACGCTTCAACATAGCCTATACTGGAACAGATGGGGAACCGCACGAAGTTGTAATGATTCACAGAGCCATTCTCGGCACTATTGAACGGTTCTTTGCCATACTATTGGAACACTACAAGGGAAATCTCCCTGTTTGGCTTGCCCCAACACAAGTGAAAGTATTACCTATCAGCAACAATTATGTACAGTATGCTAGAGAGGTTCGCAGAAAATTATCAGCTTATGGAATAAGAACTGAAGTTGACGACAGCGACTCAACAATCAATTACAAAATTAGAGAAGCTGAAATTCAGAAGATTCCATACATGGCAATATGTGGCAAACGCGAAGCGAAATCAAAGAAAATGGCGATCAGAAAACATGGAGTAGGAGACATAGGCACATTAACAATCAAAGAACTCGTCAAGAACATCAAAAAAGATGCCAAGCCTTCCTAACACGAGCATTCAAGAAAAAATAACAAGGGTTTTGGGCTACGTTATCTCTTGAGTTCTATGAACTCTGTGAGCAAGAGTATTCCTTGAATCAACAGAAACAGTCCGGCTATCCATACGAGAATACTTGGGAACAATATGATCAATAGGCCGAATATTATGCATAGTATGGCTAAGATAGGCTTTGAAACCGTTATTCCCATTTTCTTCAATCCTCTATCTATGTGTTCAGTCATAGACTTATTCTCCTAATCTCAAAAAATATGAGTGTTGGGCTTCTTAACGATTATGAATTAAAAATCAACATTAATTGTATGTCGAAATCTTTAGTTAAGCATTAAATAGCGAGCTA
>JACUTN010000059.1 GCA_014859805.1 Candidatus Bathyarchaeota archaeon | reverse complement strand
GCAGCCGCAACAGCGATCTACATGCTTCTGCGAAACATATTCTGGCGTCAAAAAACCGGTAAAAAACTCTTCGAACGAGGACTTGGTCAATCATTCGGAAAAAAACTTTTGGTTTTAATAACAGGCTACAAGATTCCCATTGACAAGTTAAAGCAAAAATGGCACTTGTACCCTCTTGAAGACGTGGAAAAAACTGAGAATGGGCTTAAAAGGAAGCTTGTTCTTTTACCCAAGGATGAAGGCAGAGACGCAATAGTTGAAAGACTATCAAAAGCTGTTGAAAATGGAAAGATTCAGAACACTGTTTGGGCAACTCCCGGCTTACCCATGCTCATTTTCATTACAATAGGTTTAATCACAGCTTTGTTCTTCGGCGATATCGTCTGGATTTGCATCAGCTTTCTGCTTGGTTAATGAAACGTACTATGAAAAAAGTTATTTGATTTCAGCAACCACTTTGCTTCAGGTGAACACAGCTTGTTGGGTTACCTTGAAGAATTGCAGAGATTCTTAGAAAGCGAGACTGAAGCGATCAACGTGGTCGTCATGCCTGACTTCTTCCTTGACCGTCTAATAAGCCTAAACTGTGACGTGAAGAATTTTTGTAGAATGCTTGGAAAAGTTGCGAAACGTAATGGCGGCAGCATAGACGGGATTGAACAAGTAGACCTTAAGGGAGGAAACGCGATTAACACGGCATCTGCTCTAGCCGCTTTAGACGTGAAGGTCACCCCAATAGTGTGCACAAGCAAGCTAGGATCAAAACTAATCAAATCTTACCTTAAGCCACGCAAAGTTGATCTTTCCCACGTTAAAATTTTCGACAATGCATCAATAACAACGGCGATAGAGCTTGAAAACGGAAAAGGAAAAGTTAACGTCATGCTCAGGGATGTCGGTGCACTAGCCGCTTTTGGGCCGCAAGATCTGAATGATGAGGATTTTGAAGCTATTGAAAATGCAGATTACGTATGCGTTTTTAATTGGGCTGGAACAAGACGTTTTGGAACAGAATTGGCTGAAACTATTTTCCACCGTGTAAAAACTGCGGGTAAAGGCAAAACCTATTGTGATACAGCCGACCCAACAGCCAATAAGGAGAAGATCCCTAAACTGATGAAGAAGGTTTTGCAGAGCAAACATGTTGATATTTTAAGTTTAAATGAGAATGAAGCAATCTGCTATGCGTCACAGCTAAACGACACGATAGAAAAGCTTACAAAGACTTCAAAGCTTGATGATTTGGCGAAGGAATCTGCAAGGATTTTAGCGTCTCGTTTATCAGCACGGGTTGACTTGCACACCGCAAGCTTCTCAGCCACCTTCACCAAAAAGGGTGAAACAATTGTCCCAGCTTTCAAAGTTCCAGTTTTGAGAGTTACAGGAGCTGGAGACGCTTGGAACGCTGGAAACATCTTAGGAGACGCTCACAGGCTCTCAGATGAGCATAGACTAGCATTAGCCAACGCAGTTGCCGCCTACTACATTTCAAATCCTAAGGGAACACATCCCACACGAAAAAAATTAGTACAATTCATTGACAGGTGGAGCAAAGAACTAACTTGATCTTTTCTGTACGAACCCCTTCTTGGCTAGAATTATTTAAATGTGTTTGCATCTTACCATGGATTGGGAAAACACTTGAAATCTAAACTGTTCGGCAGTTCTGGAGTGCGCGGCTTAGTCAATGTCGATTTAACGCCAGTTTTGGTGGCTAAGATTGGTTTAGCCATTTCAACTTTTTCAAAAGCAGAAAAAATACTCGTGGGGCGTGACACGAGGGTTTCTGGTTTGATGGTTGAGAATGCTTTGGTTTCTGGTCTTTTGGCTGGAGGAGTAAAGGTTAACTGTTTGGGTGTTGTGCCGACTCCTGTGTTGGCGTATTCAACTGGCGAATTGGGGGCTGATGCTGGCGTGATGATTACTGCTTCGCACAACCCACCACAATATAATGGAATAAAAATTTTCAACGGTGACGGTGTAGCTTACAATGAGGAAAGCCAAAATGAAATTGAAAGCATAGTCGAGAATAAAAGTTTTGAACTGGCAGATTGGCGAAACATAGGTGAAGCTTCGTTTATAGATGAAAGCTGTCTTTACATTGAAATGATTCGGAAAAACGTGAAATTAAATGAGAAATGGCATGTGATAGTGGATCCTGGATGCGGAGCAACATGTTACATTGCGCCTGCTTTGCTTGAGAGTTTAGGATGTAAGATAACGGCGATAAACGCGCAGCCGGACGGGTTCTTCCCAGGTAGAAGCCCAGAGCCGAACAGTGAATCTTTAAAGTCTCTGGCTAAAATTGTTAAAGATTTAGGCGGGGATATTGGCGCAGCCTATGATGGCGACGGGGATAGGGTGACTTTTGTTGATGAGGATGGTTGTTTTGTGGATTTTGACCGGGTTTTGGCTGCTTATGCCGCATGTGTTGTTAAGAGAAGTTCTGGAGGGACCGTAGTTACGAATGTTGAGGCGTCTATGTGTGTTGAAAAGATGGTGGAGGCGCGTGGAGGAAAAGTTGTTAGAACAAAGGTTGGTGATGTTTATGTTGCTGAAGCAATGAAGCGGTGTGATGCTGTTTTCGGTGGAGAGCCTTGTGGGGCGTGGATACATCCTCAATTTCATTATTGTCCAGATGGGATACTTTCGTCTGTGCTTCTTTTGAAGGCGTTGGAGGATGAAGGTAAAATGTTGTCAGAGTTCGTTTCAGAAGTGCCTCGGTATCAGACTGTTAGAGTAAATGTTGCGTGCAAAAATGAGGTGAAACATAAGGTTATGGAGAAGGTTGAGGAAGGTTTAAAGTCTCTTTTTCCGTCTTGTAGGCAGGTTTCAATGGTTGATGGTGTTCGTTTAAGCCTTGAAGATGGATGGATTTTGGTGAGGGCGTCTGGTACTGAGCCGTTTATTCGGTTGACTGTGGAGGGTGAATCGTTAAAAGCGGCGGAAGGGATAATGGAGAAAGGTGTAATGTTGGTTAGAGGACTTGTTGGAGAGGTGGGAAGATGAAGGCTGTTGTTTTGGCTGCTGGTGAAGGTGTGAGGCTTCAGCCTGTCACGTTGACTAGGCCGAAGCATTTGATAAAGGTTGGTGGGAAGCCGATACTTGAGCATTGTTTAAGAGCGCTTAAGAGTTGTGGGATAGATGAAATAGTGTTAGTTGTTCATTACATGGCGGATGCTATTCGTGATTATTTTGGTGATGGGCAGAGTCTTGGGTTGAAAGTTGAGTATGTGGAGCAGAAGGAGGTTCTTGGGACAGGTAACGCTGTAGGCATTGTTGAGCCTTTTGTGGAAGATGATTTTCTGTTGGTGTATGGTGATTTGTTGTTTACGGTGGAGGCTGTGAAGAAGGTTGTTAGTTTGTATGAGAAAGAGAAGCCTGTTGCGACTATGGCTGTTGTTCCTGTTGAAAATCCGGAAGGTTATGGGATTGTGGAGGTTGATGATGAGGGGAATGTGAAGCGTATAGTTGAGAAGCCGGGTCGCGAAGAGGCGGCTTCAAACTTGGCGAACGCGGGAATATACGTTTTTTCGAAGGAGGTTTTTGCGAAGGTCAGGGAGACGTCGGCTTCGGTTAGGGGTGAGTGGGAGGTTACTGATGCGATTTCGCTTTTGTTGAGGGAGGGAAAGCGTGTTTTTGCTGTTGAGGTTTTGAGGGAGGATTGGTTTGATGTTGGGAGACCTTGGGATTTGCTTGAGGCGAATCGTTGGGTTTTGTTGAGGATGGATCATAAGGTTTGTGGTTGTGTGGAGAGTGGTGCTCATTTGGTTGGGGCGGTGACTGTTGCTGAGTCTGCTCGTGTGCGTTCTGGGGCTTACGTTGAGGGTCCGGTTTTCATTGGTGAAAAAAGTGATGTTGGGCCGAATTGTTTTGTTCGTGCGTTTACAAGTATTGGTGAGAATGTGAGGATTGGTAATGGTTGTGAGATTAAGAACTGTTTGGTTATGGATGGTGTGCATGTTGGTCATTTGTCTTACATTGGTGATAGTGTGATTGGTGAGGGTTGTAATTTGGGTGCGGGTACTGTGACTGCGAATTTGAGGCTTGATGATGGGAGTGTGAAGATGTTGGTGAAGGATGTGGTTGTGGATAGTGGGCGTAGGAAGCTTGGTGTTGTTTTGGGTGATGGTGTTAAGACTGGGATTGGTGCGTTGTTTATGCCGGGTGTTAAGGTTGGGTGTAATAGTTGGATTGGTCCGAATGTTGTTGTTTCTCGTGACGTGGCTTCTGATAGGTTGGTTGTTTTGAAGCAGGATTTGGAAGAAAGAGAGTTGAATCCTTAATATTTTTGCTGATGAGCGGAAGAGAGGTGTCTGTCTGGGTTGATAGACCCCCCTTATATATAGGTCAGAAGGGCAGTTTTTGTTGTGTGTTTTCTGATGGGTAGTCGTTTTTGTTTGGTATAAATCTAAATATGTGTTTTGTCATGTGTTAGGGTGTAATGGAGGTTTAATGAGTGTCGATTGCGCAGAGGAAATTTTTCACTGAGGTTGCGGGTTTGGTGGATTCTAGTGTTGTTGTTGTGACTACGACTGGGAAGACGTATGGTGGGACTTTGGTTGGTGTTAATCCGGACAGTTTGAGTTTGTGTTTGGCTGATGTAAAGGATGAGAAAGGGAATGTGTTGCATAGGGTTTTTCTTAATGGGAGTGTTGTTGCGGAAATATTGAGTGTGGAGAAGCCTTTTGACTTGAAGGCTTTGTCTGAGCGGTTGGAGAAGGTTTTTCCGACGATGGTTAGGCTTTATGAGGATAATGGTTTCATTTGGGTCATGGATAAGGTTAAGGTGACGGAAAAAGGCGTTGTTGACGGTTCGGGTCCGGCTGCTGAGCGTGTGCAGAGTGTTTACGAGCATTTCATTAGGGAAGTTAAGGGTTAGACGAACCAGCGGAACGGGGATTCCTCTTTTTTCTTTTCTTGTTCTTGTCTGATTAAGCCGAAGGATTTTAGCATTTTTTTGGTTTTTTCTGTTGCGATGTTTAGTTTTGTTAGGTCGGTTTTTAGGTTTAAGAATTTGGTTAGGGCTGTTACGGCTTGGCGGGCTGCTTCTGCGTCTGGATATGTGCCTGTGGTTTCTACTAGGAGACTGAAGGCTTTGAGGTTTCTGAGTTTGGCCAGGCCTATTGTGATGCCTGCGAGTCCGAAGATTTGTCCTACCATTATTTTTGCTCCTAGGTTTAGTGGTGTTTTTAGTGTTTCTGGGTCTGTTGCTGCGCAGTAGATTTGTGGTTTTTTTGTTGTTTGTTCTTTTTTGAATCCGCCTAAAGT
>JACUTN010000058.1 GCA_014859805.1 Candidatus Bathyarchaeota archaeon | reverse complement strand
CTTCAAGCAGATGTAAACGTCAAACTTGTACTCGACATTTCCAAGCGAATAGAAAACAGAGCATTAAAAGAAAAAGTTCCTCCAGGCATTTCAAGACGCGAACACGTACTAAAAGTCGTTTACGAAGAGCTAACACGCTTTCTCGGCGAAAAACCAGTTCCAATAAAGATAGAACCTGAGAAAAGGAAAATAATAATGCTTGTCGGCATCCAAGGGTCTGGGAAAACAACGGCTGCTGCTAAACTTGCAAGATACTTCCAGAAAAGAGGACTGAAACTTGGTTTGATCTGTGCCGACACATACCGCCCAGGCGCTTATGCACAACTCCAGCAACTCACAAACAGAATAAACGTACCTTTATATGGAAACCCGAAGGCGAAAAAACCTGTTAAACTAGCCTCAGAAGGACTGAAGCAGTTCAGCAACAAAGACTTAATAATTCTTGACACTGCTGGGCGACACAAAGAAGAGCAAGAACTAATCAAAGAGATGAAGGTGCTTGAGAAAAAAATCAAGCCAGACGAAATCATGCTCGTGATCGACGGAACAATTGGTCAACAAGCAATGGTTCAAGCAAAAGCCTTCAACGAAGCAACACCGATAGGGTCGATCCTCGTAACAAAACTAGACGGGTCAGCTAGAGGAGGTGGCGCCCTCTCAGCAGTCGCAGCTACAGGCGCACCCATAAAATTCATCAGTTCAGGAGAAAAAATACAAGACATTGAATCTTTTAATCCTTCTCGTTTCGTGGGCAGACTACTAGGCATGGGTGATCTGGAAACCCTGCTTGAGAAGGTACGTGAAGCAGAGATAAAGGTTCCAGAAAAAAAGGCCAAGGCTATCTTAAGCGGGAAATTCACACTAACAGACATGTATGAACAGTTCGAAGCAGTAAAGGGGATGGGACCTTTCCGAAAACTTCTAAAAATGCTTCCAGGCATGTCTTACAACATACCAGAAGAACAGTTGGAAATAGCTGAAGACCGTTTAGAGAAGTGGCGCGTAATAATTCAATCCATGACGCCAAAAGAAAAGGAAAACCCGAAAGTTCTTAACGCTTCAAGAATAAGACGCGTGGCAAGAGGCTCAGGAACAAACGAAAAAGAAGTGAAAGAACTCCTAAAACAATACTCCATGATGCGTCGGATGCTGAAAACTTTGCGGAGGAAAAAGAAACTACCATTTTTCAAGAAGGGAATGCCACTAGATTTCAAGTAACTCTAATCGAACGCAAAAAGGGAATGGCGTCATGAGTATTCTGGAAAAAGCTTTGAAGATGCTTGAGAAGCATCCTCTATGCGATCATTGCTTAGGAAGACAGTTTGCATTGCTCGGACATGGCATGGAAAACCATGAAAGAGGAAAAGCGGTAAAAACTATTTTGACGCTAGAGGCTCACACGCTTGCTCTTTCCAAAAACAAGGAGAGCATAAGAACTCTTAAAATTCTTGCAACAAATGGTTTTTTCGAAACAGCGAAAAAAATACTGCATAGAATGAAAAAACGTATTCCAAGAAAACATGTCCCAAAAACCTGCTTCTTGTGCGAAGACAAATTTAAAATTGTTGGCGAACTTGCAGAAAAAGCTCTGGACAAGCTTAAGGACTATGAATACACCAGCTTTTTGGTAGGCATACAACTTCCCGTCGCAGTTGAAGAACGTGAAGATGAATTCAAGGCTGAACTCGAAGTGTGCTATGGCGAAAGCATGCGAAACGAGTTTGGACGAATAATAGGCAAAAAAATTGCAGAACACGCCGGAAAAACTGTGGAGTACAAAAAACCTGAAGTGGTTGTGCTTGTCAATCCGCTGACGGAAGAGATAAAGCTTCAGGTGAATCCGCTGTACGTATCTGGACGTTATAGAAAACTGGTTAGAGGCATACCGCAATCAAAATGGCTGTGTTCCAACTGCAGGGGAAGAGGCTGTGAAAAATGCAACTGGACTGGAAAAACATATCCAGAATCAGTGGAAGAAATAATCGAGCAGCCTTTTCTAGAGGCTACAGGTGGTGTCAAAGGCTCATTTCATGCCTCAGGAAGAGAAGACATTGACGCTCGGATGCTGGGTAATGGCAGACCCTTCGTAATAGAAATTACAAAACCAAAGAAGCGGTTTTTAGACCTTGAAAAGCTAGAGAAGGCTGTAAATGCTTACGCTAAAGGGAAAGTTAATGTTTCAAATCTATGTTCCGCAGATAGAGATGTTGTTAGAAAGTTGAAAAAGGCGGAGTCAGCACAAAAAGAATATCGTGTCATTATAAAGTTCCAAAACAAAATCACAGCTGGAAACCTGCATCTTCTAGAAGAAAAACTGACAAACACTGTGATCAAGCAAAGAACCCCAACACGTGTCTTGCACAGACGGGCAGACTTGACACGAGAAAGGTACATATACGAGATTAAGGTAAAGAAGTTGTCGCCTAAAAAGGCTGAAGTGAGAATACGTTGTCAAGGAGGGCTATATGTTAAGGAATTGGTGACTGCTGATGATGGTAGAACCAAACCCAGTGTTTCAGAAGTTCTCAAAAACAAAGCGGAGCCCATGGAGCTCGATGTTTTGAACGTATTTATGAAGAGTTAAGAGGAAGAGGAAATGAAGAAATCCAAGGGTTTTCGTGCGGGAACGCGTCATCTTCTGAAAAAGAAGCCGAGAGAAAGGGGTAAAATGAGACTAAGCAAACTGCTCTATGAATACAAGCCTGGAAACAGTGTAGTCATTAAGATAGAGCCAAGTGTCCAAAAGGGTATGCCTCATAGACGTTATCACGGCAAAGTCGGCACAGTTATTGAAAAACGTGGAAGAAGCTACGTTTTGAGTGTTACACAAGGAAACGCTGTCAAAGAGATTATTGTTAGACCTGAACATTTAGAACCTTATAAAAGTTGATTGAAAATGGCAAAAAACGCGATAACAGAAAAGAATCTCACAGTTCCGCAAGTTAAGAAGTTGCTGGTGTCTTTAGGAGAAGAAAATTTAGATCAGTTTCAGCGTCGCACACTGGATTACGCATCTAAATTTTCCAAGGTAGATGCTGAAGCGTCTGAAAAACTCGTTGAAAAACTTGTGGAGAAATTTGGTTTAGAGGAGGAAGAAGCCATTCAAGTCGTTAACTGCATGCCTAAAAGCGTCGAAGAGTTGAGAGTTTTCCTTTCTGGTGGACGCAAAATTATTGAAACCTCAAAACTCGAAGCCATAGTCAACTTGTTAGATGAACACAGAAAATTGAAATAGCATTTTTGCTTACATTTTTTAAGCAATAAGAGACTAAATTATAGGCGAATACAATGGAGAAGCGATACGAAGAGCACGCTTATGTCCTAGATTTCCTGCCACACGGCCGCCCGGGAACACGTCCCACTGGGAGAGCCGGATACAGAGCGGGAGCTCTCGTCCAACTTTTAGGCGAAGAATTTTTCACACTTTTAGAAGCCTTAGCCAAGGAAGGCACTGTGCTGAAGCCTCATGATCGTGTTTATGTTGGGAAGAAGGCTCGTAAGGAAATCACGTATATCATTGGGCGAATAAGTTATGATGAGTTGACTGGGGCTGCGAAGATGGAACTTCCTGCAGTGATCAGCAAGATAGTGCTTAATCGCGGAAAAGAGTTTGTCCACTTTTTCAACACAGCTCATGCCATAACGCCTCGGATGCATGCTTTGGAGTTGATTCCGGGAATAGGGAAAAAGTACATGTGGCAAGTCATTGACGAACGTGAAAGGAAACCCTTTGAAAATTTTGAAGACCTGCAGAAACGCACGCAAATACCTGACCCTGTTAAGTTGATTACTAAAAGGATTTTGGAGGAGTTGGCTGGCGGGAGTAAGTATCGGTTGTTCACAAGGATTGCTAGACGCAACTTAACTGGTTAATGACCGTCATGAGTCTCCTAGAAAGAACGAAGTTTCTACTTCGACGATACCGAATTTTTCCGAAGAAGCGTTTAGGACAGAATTTCATGGTGGAACCTTCAATTTTTCAGTGTATGGCTAAGTATGCATCACTAAGCCGGGACGACGTAGTGTTGGATATTGGTGCTGGTTTAGGTTTCTTAACGTGTTTTCTCGCCGACAAATGCAAGTGTGTTTTAGCTGTTGAATCTGATTCAAGACTTGTGAGTGTTTTACGTGAGGAGCTTAGGGATTTCCCTAACGTTGAGCTAGTCGAGGGCAACGTCCTTAAAGTGCAGGTATCACAGTTCAACAAAGTTGTTTCAATCCCACCTTACTACATTTCTTCATCTCTGCTTCCTTGGCTTTTCAACAAAAATTTTGAGTGTGCAGTCCTGATTTTTCAAAAAGAATTTGCGAACCGGCTTGTGGCTTCTGTTGGAAGTGAAGATTATGGGTGGTTAACAGTTGTTGCATACTATCATGTTGAGGTTGAACTCTTCGAAGAGATCCCGAAATGGATGTTTTATCCCCAGCCAGAAGTGAGTTCAATCATTGTACGCTTAGAACCGAAAAAACCGCCGCCTTTCACCTTGAAAGATAAAGTTTTGTTTAAGCAACTTGTTCAAGCGCTTTTCACACAGCGCAATAGAAAGGTTAGAAACGCTGTTCTACCATTTATAAAAAGCAAGCATGCTACGACCGCGGAAAACGCTGTCAAATTGGCTGATTCCCTTCCTTTTCATGACAAACGAGTGAGAGAACTGGCACCTGAAGATTTCGGAGCCTTAGCAAATGCCCTCGCCAAGTAAGAAAGTGTATTTCAGAGACCACGTTTTTCACGTTTATGAGAATGTTTACGAACCCGCAGAAGACTCTTTTCTTTTCGCTGAAAATTTAGCTGTGAAAAAAGACGAAGTTATTCTTGATATGGGCACTGGATGCGGCATATTGGGCATAATTGCAGCAGACAAAGCCGCAAAAATTGTTATGGTTGACATAAATCCCTATGCTGTTCGATGTGCGAAGGAAAACGCAAAGCTGAATAATGTGTTGGACAAAATCTGTTTCTTGCAAGGCGACTTGTTTACACCTATAAGAACAGAAGAAAAGTTTGATTCAATTCTCTTTAATGCTCCTTATTTACCTTCAAAACCCTCTGAAGATAAATCGTGGCTTGGACGTGCTTGGGCTGGCGGAGCTGGTGGCAGACAAGTTATTGACCGTTTCATTTGCGAGGCACCAGGATATCTGAAAGAGAATGGGTGCATCCTTTTGATGCAGTCCACCTTGTCCAACGTTAACGAAACTTCGCTGAGATTTGAGAAAAATGGGATAAAAACCAGTATTGTTGCGAAGCGTGCTTTACCCTTTTTTGAGACAATAGTGCTTGT
>JACUTN010000057.1 GCA_014859805.1 Candidatus Bathyarchaeota archaeon | reverse complement strand
GAGGAACACATGTTAAGGGCACCAGTGAAATACGTGAGGTTAAACTGCTTTCCAGAAGTTCTAAGGGCAAGGGTATTGAAAGAATAGAGTTCACAGTGCAAAAGCCTTAAGTCTTGTTATGCTTCATTTTCTTTAGGATGATGAAGTAAAGAGTTAATAGAGCTTATGGCTGTGATATTACTCGACGGGCGAACTGACAACTTCTATCGGAAAACTTATGAACAAAAAACACAAGTGAAAAAAAGGGAAAGCTACATTGAGATTGCAGAAGTTAAATGCAGGCGGAAAGAACAAACTTGCTTAAACCCAAAATCGCTAAAGCATTGGACAAACTTTCATCAAAGACCGCCATAAAAAACACCATCTACACAGTTTCAATAATCATATTTTTCGCTTTGATATTGCTTCCGCCAATTTTGGGAATAATCATCAAATGGGGCTCGATAGAAGATGTATTGAATCAGCCGAAACTCATGTCGGAAGCCTTTAACGCTATTGCTGCATCCTTTGCTGTTGCTTTCTTCGTTTCATTCATAGATGTTGTTGCTGGCGTGCCAATGGCATGGATGATCACGCGAGGAAAATCGAAATGGCTAAGCGTTCTAGACACCCTTTCAGACATTCCCTTCATCGTGCCAACAGCTACACTTGGCTATTCACTTCTTCTTTTCTGGAACGAACCTGGAGGATTATCCTCACTTTTCGGCGCTTCTTTCGTTTCGCCCGGCTGGCTCCTCGTAATCCTACTGCATTTTACTTTTTCATTTCCGGTCGTGGTTAGGGTGATGGTTGGCGCATTACTTGATTATAAGCTCGAATATGAACAAGCAGCAAGAACTTTAGGTGCAGCCCCGCTGACAGCAGATAGAACCGTCACGTTTCCTATTCTAAAACACTCGTTAATAGCCTCCTTCACTTTAGCTTTCGCAAGGTCCCTTTCAGAAACAGGGGCAACAATGATGGTTGCAGGGGCATTCGTCCACGGTCCAATATTTATCAATAAGCACATTGGCGAAGCTGGTCCACTTGTCTTCGTTAGCGCCATATTGATAGCACTCTCCGGCTTAGTATTTGTAACAATAAGATTGTTGGGGCCTAGGCTCAAAATGCCTGTTAGAAAAGTTTGGCCGGTAGTAGAAAGAAAATTGAGCAGTTCCACAATTGCATCTTCCAGAAATGGTTTAACGCTTTTAATATTTTTCGTTATAGTTCTTGTTCCGTCTCTTTTCGTGGCAGTTCCAGCATTTGAAGCCATTTTTACAGGTGTTCTGCCGGAAGCTTTAGGTGGGGTCGGTGTTTGGGGGGATTATTGGCGAAGTATATCTCTCTCCTATTTCGTTGGAATTGTTGTTACATTGTTAAACGTTGCTATCGGTTTGCCTATGGCTATTATAATAGCGCGAAGGAAAATTGGAAATGGTCCATCGGCGGTTTTAGACGTACTTGTCAACATTCCGATAATTGTTCCTTCGGTTGCTTTAGGGGCTTCTCTCGCCATTTTCTGGAAGGAAAATTTTGCGTTTATGCCTGAAATTTGGCTGCTTATTTTCGCGCATCTTTCGATTACTTATCCTTATTTTGTAAGGTCGATGTCAGCTGCCGTAGAGAGAATAAGTATGGAGTTGGAGGAAGCTGGAAGGACGCTTGGAGCAAAACCACTGGGTGTGTTTAGAACGATAATTTTTCCATTGACCAAATATTCCATGCTTTCAGGTGCAATCATGATGTTTACAAGAAGCGTAAGTGAAACTGGGGCCACTTTGGTTGTTAGCAACCTGGTCACTGCTCCAGTTTTATTGGTTAACTGGGTTAAGAGCGGAGCCCCAACAGCTACTCTAGGGCTAGGTTGCGGTTTCCTTATACTATTCTCTTTCATAATCTTGTTGGTTCTGAGGCTTGTTGTAAAAGGAAGGGAAGCATACTAGCATGTTTAATATATCGCTAAAACCTTATGCATTCTTTCATGCTCACGTAGACTCGAAGGAGGCGGAAACAAGTGCCTAATGTCCGTCTAATGAATGTGACAAAGAGGTATGGAAAAATAGTCGCCGTGGACGGTGTAAACCTCCACATTTACGATAAGGAATATTTCTCTTTGCTTGGTCCAAGCGGTTGTGGAAAAACAACTTTGTTAAGGCTTATTGCTGGGTTAATTCAGCCGGATGAAGGTGAGATTTACATTGGAGATAGGCTTGTTACTGATGTCCCGCCTGAGGATAGGGACATTGGGTTTGTCTTCCAGACTTTTGCTTTGTTTCCGCACATGAATTCTTGGGATAACGTAACTTACGGTCCAAGAGTGAAAGGTTTCGACGTGAGAAAGTCAGAGACAATAGGACATGAAGTGCTTGAGATGGTTAGGCTGCATGAACGTTTGGATGCCTATCCAAACGAGCTGAGCGGGGGAATGATGCAGAGGATAGCTGTGGCAAGAGCATTAGCAGCGGGTTCAAAATTACTACTTCTAGATGAGCCGTTAGGACAGTTGGACGCGAAGGTGAGAAATGAATTGAGATATGAAATAAGAAGGATGACGAAGGATTTGGAGTTAACAGCCATACACGTCACACACGACCAAGCTGAAGCCATGGCAATTTCAGACAGGATCGCAGTCATAAAGAAGGGAAAAATTTTGCAGGTTGGAACTCCAAAGGAGCTTTATATGACACCAAAAAGTGTCTTTATAGCCCATTTCATCGGAGAATCAAACTTTCTAGAAGGATACGTTTCAGATCTAAACAGAAGAGGAGCAACTATAGAGCTTCGCGGTGGAATAAAAGTTCAAGCAGGAGCCCCAAAAGATATGGACAAGGGAGATAGGGCGGTTTTAGCCATAAGACCAGAAACTTTTGTCGTTGAAAAGGGGATAAAGAAAACTGAAAACTCGATTTTAGGCACTGTAGAAAGAATAACATTTGAGGGAACAAATATAAGATATGAAATTAGACTCAGAAACGAGGATTCAGTTGTGGTTGTTAGACCGTCTTTAGTTGAAGAGTGGCTTAAGGTCGGCGAAAAAGTCACCGTAAGCTTTTCACCTGAAAACACACATGTATTTGCGTATCCAGAGGCAGGGTTGAGGGAGGAATTGGCTGTTGAGTGAATTGATAAAGTGGTTTGAGAAAAGAAGAGAAACAAAAGCATTAGCAACGGTGCAGCGACACCTAGTCCTGACAACAGGAATAGTTGCAGATTTGGAAATGGCAATAGGTGCAGCCATTAGAAAAGACGAAAAAGAAAAACAAAGATACATTGAGAGAGTGACAAGCGGTGAAAAGGAAGCAGACGGATTACGAAGAAAAGTTATGGACGACGTTTCAAAGGGAGAACTCTCACCGATTGACAGGGCTGACTTGATGGAACTTGTGAAGAGGGTAGACATGGTTGCGGATTGGAGTAGAGAGTCCACTCGTGTACTGACAGCCATATCGATGGAGCAGGTGCCGACCGCACTCAAGGACGTGTTCATGGAAATGGTTCGAAACGTAAAGGACTGCGCAATTTCCCTTCAAAAATGCGTCAATAAAATGATGACAAAACCGGAAGAAGCACTTCAAGCTGCAGACACTGTGGAACGAAAGGAAGAAAAAGTTGACGATATACACGAAAAAGCCAGAATATTGCTGGGAAAAGAAGATTTGCCAACGGCTGGAGTAGCGGTTTTGGTAAGTCAGCTTTTCGAAGCCTTAGAGATGATTGCGGACTCTTGTGAAGATGCATGCGACCAAGTAAGAGTAATAATGGTTCGAAAATGAGTGATTAGCCATGTCAGAAATGAGAGTTGATATATCTGAATTAAAAAGCGAAGGTAGCGACTTAATCAAGGAACTAGCAGAATTCCTAGAAGAAAAAACGAAAGCGGAAGTTGAAACAGCAACAGATGAAATAGTTGTCAAAGGCGAAGGAAAAAACGTTTCAAGATCATACTTGCGAGTGCTTTTGCGGAAGTTCCTTCACAAACAGGAACTAAAGGAGTATTTCAGAGTTATCGGCGGAAAAGAAAACACCTTGGTTATTAAAGAGAGGAAAATCTCTGAGGAAGAATAACCTATTTTTTCTTTTTGAGTGCTTCACGTTTCTTTTTAGCGAAATCTTTCTGAACTTTTAGCATATAGTTTCTTGCAATGTAAGCACTCTTGTAAGCGTCTAACAACTTTTCGTTTTTTATACATTTTTCAGCTTCGTTAAGCAAATCTTGCACTGTAACCAGCGTTGGACCTACTTCGACTTTTTTGAGTTTTGGGTTAAGCTTCCATTTTGATTTGTCAATTTCATTTTGAACTGTTATTGAGAATAGGAACAATGCGTATTCTAGTTCGGCCGCTGCATGCCAAACGCTATCCGTGAGCAAGCCATCATCTTTTTTATCCATAGCCAGCATTGAGCTATCGAGATATGCTATGGCGGACTTCAAAGCCTTCAGCATTTTCCTGTTAGTTGTCATCGTCTCAACTCGTTTTAGCTCATTAATACCCGCCAGTCCTTTTTTATTGTTTCGTCAAGCCAGAATGCTTTAAATTCTTCTCTTTGGCAATGAAGAGGATTCCTAGCAGAATGAAAACGGCGCCGAAAACGAATATCGCCGCGGGTTTTTCTTGAAATAAGAGTATGCCTAGAATTGTAGCGCCGATGGGTTCGAGCAAAGCCATTGTTGCGGTTTCGAAGGATTTCAGGTTTGATAAGGAAGAAAAATATAGTGTATGAGCTGCTGCTGTTGGTAGTATGCCTAGTCCTATCAGTGGAAGGATTATTTCTGTTGCAGTTGGCAACGTTAAGATTTTGTTTGTGGTGGGTATGCTTGATATTCCTATGATAGCGGCTGTGAGCATATATATTGGGAGCATTGTGGGAAGTACATTCATCTTTTTACGTATTTTCCTGCCATAATTCAGATAGAAAGCTTCAACTAACGCAGCCAAAACAGCTTCTAAATCGCCTTTCAGGCTTGGAAAAATACCTTCTGGATAAGCATTTGCATTCGTAATAGTGGTTTCAGCATAGGCAATTACGCATACACCTATGAACGAGATTGCTAAGCCCAAGATTGCCAAACGGGACGGTTTAATCTTAAAAAGGAAAGTTGAGACGAATACCGAGAAGATTGGAGTTGTGTTTACGAGGACGGTTGCGTTTAGGATTGTTGTGTCCTTTACTGCAGATATGAAAAATATGAAGTGGAGAGCAAGGAAAACGCTGAGGATGAAGAGGTCTTTCAGATTTTTTCTTACGACGCTAAAGTTGAAAGATTTTTTCAGAACAATCAATACTATGACTAGGATTAGGCAGGCGATTATTAGACGCCAGAAAGCTATACAGAACGTGTCTAGGTTTTGAAGAAATCTTATGAAGATGGCTGCTGTTCCAAAGAGAACCCCAGCTGTCATGCCTTCTGTTAGAGCCAGTTTTCTTGTTCTCACACGCATCTAAA
>JACUTN010000056.1 GCA_014859805.1 Candidatus Bathyarchaeota archaeon | reverse complement strand
TGCTGGAGGTTTCGATTGATGGGTGTTTTAGGTAAGGACAAGCTGAAGGAGCTTATTGAAAAGTATAAGTGCTTATACCCTTATGATTATAATCTGCTCGATGGAGACAGCTACGTCTTAACAGTTAAAGAGGAAACAACCCTTCACTATTTAGAACATAAAAACCTAATATCCTACGAAATAGTGTTCACTCCACCAAACTACGTTGCCCATCTAACAGCTAAAAGCAAGTACGGACGAATGGGATTATCTTTCCTAAACGCCGCAAAAGTTCACAGCGGGTTCGTCGGAAGACTCGCCCTCGAGCTCGTAAACCTAAGCAACGACCGTGTCCCAATCACAATAAAACGGGGAGATCCGTTCATGCATATAGAATTTGTAACGAGAGAGGGTGAGCCATCACCTTACATGGGGAAGTACCAATTCCAATATCTAACTGATGAAGAGGTGAGCATGTATGTTTCCATTCTGAAAAAGGTTTTCCCAAACTATGACGAGTTCGCTAAGACATGGTTCAGAAATAAGCGATTGCCACCATAAAAATAAGCTGAATAGCCCTTCTGATTTTCAAAACTTATTCAAAATTCATAACCTTAATCAAAAAGGATCATTAACAAATCGTTTAAATATCGCGCTCATGGTATGCTGAAGGGGAATACGAATGCATGCACGTAATTATAGAACCGTTAAGGGACAACCTTATACAAGAAAGAAGTTTGTAAGGGGTTTTCCACCTCCGAAAATAACTAAATTCACCATGGGAGATACAAAATCTAAGTTCGAGTATGAAGCAAAGCTCATAGCGCAGAAAAAGGCGCAAATCCGCCACAACGCCTTAGAAGCAGCACGTATAGCTACAAACCGTCATTTGGGAGATAAACTTGCGGAAAATTACTGCCTCCGTATTCTTCCTTATCCACACAACATCCTTAGGGAAAACAAGATGATTTTTGGTGCGCACGCAGATCGCCTTCAGTCTGGTATGAAAAGGTCCTTCGGAAAACCAATAGGGACCGCGGCCCGCGTTAAATCCAAACAAACAGTAATGACAATTAGCGTGAATGAAGACGGCATTGAAACCGCCAAAAAGGCTCTGAAACTTGGAGGCGCCAAACTTCCGATTCCATGCAGGATAACTATTGAAAAAGTGGAAAAAGAAGAGGCTAAAGCATCATGACAGAAATGAAGAAAGACTTGATAATATGGTTTGAAAACCTAAGAAAAACAGATATCCCTTCTGTTGGAGGAAAAAACGCTAGCCTCGGCGAGATGATAAACGCAGGCATACCAATCCCACCAGGCTTCGCAGTAACAGCCTACTCCTATAAGAAATTCATCGAAGAATCAGGCATATCCGAAAAAATCTACACAGTTATAAAGGAAACAGTAACAGACCCCAACGACCCAAAACAGTACGAAGTAGCATCCAAAAAAATTCGTGAACTAATTGAATCAACACCCATGCCCAAGGATATTAAGGAAGCCGTTAGACACACCTATCAAGAACTGTGTAGAAGACTAAGTACAAACGCTGTTTTCGTTGCTGTGAGGTCAAGTGCAACAGCCGAAGACTTGCCTGACGCATCTTTTGCGGGACAGCAGGAAACCTACCTAAACGTGAAAGGAGAAGACGAGCTTCTGGAGAAAACTGTGAAATGCTGGTCAAGTCTATTTACGCCTCGAGCAATTTTCTATCGCACTGAGAAGGGTTTCGCTCATGAAAACGTCTTCATAAGCGTTGGGGTCCAAAAGATGGTTAACGCCAAAGCTGCGGGCGTAATATTCACAATAAATCCCGTGACTGGTGACCCTAACCAGATAGTTATTGAGGGTAATTATGGTTTAGGCGAGTCTGTTGTTTCTGGAGCAGTCACTCCAGACGATTTCATTGTTGATAAGACCACACTAAACATGGTTGAGAAGCGCATAGCCAAAAAAACACTTCAATACGTCCGCGACCCAAACACTGGCAAAACAGTTCACATGGAAGTGTCCCTCGAAAAGCAAGAGCAATCATGCCTAAGCAATGAAGAAATTCTTAAACTTGCGGAACTGGCAAAAATCATCGAACAACATTATGGCCTAGCTCAAGACATTGAATGGGCTATTGACAGTGAGTTACCATTTCCAGACAACATCTTAATAGTGCAATCGAGACCCGAAACAGTTTGGAGCGTAAAACGTGCGGAAGGACCAGAAAAGGTTGAAGCAGAGAGAATGAAGCCCACCGAAACGTTAAAGGTTGCTGTTAAGGGAATTCCAGCTGGCAAGAGAAGCTATGGCATAGGTGTAGCAAAAGTTGTTTTAAACCCTGAAGAAGCCGGCAAGCTGATGCAAAAAGGTGACGTCCTGGTCACGGACATGACGAATCCAGACTATGTGCCCTTCATGAAACTTGCAGGAGCCATAGTCACAGACAAAGGTGGAGTAACATGCCACGCAGCCATCGTAAGCCGAGAGCTAGGCATTCCATGCGTTGTGGGAACCAGTAACGCTACAAAGCTCATGGTTACTGGTAAAGAATACACTGTGGACTCAAGAAGCGGCGTTATTTACGAAGGGGTATTGCCAACTTTGACAGAACAGCTTTCATCCTCAACTCAAGCAGCATCGCCAACACATACTAGTGGCTTCGCAACTCAAGCAGTGCCTGTAACAGCGACAAAAATCTACATGAATTTGGGTGTTCCTGAAAAAGTCGAGGATTATAAACACTTGCCTTTTGAAGGCATAGGACTAATGCGGATAGAGTTTATTCTGGCCAGCTACATAGGTGAACACCCATTGTACCTTATAGAAACTGGTCAAGCCCAAAAATTCGTAGACAAACTAGCAGAAGGAATTGCAGTAGTTGCAAGAGCAATACAGCCACGCTCGGTTGTTGTGCGTTTCAGCGACTTCAAAACCAACGAGTACAGACAATTGAAAGGCGGAGAGAAATACGAAATTGTTGAAGCTAATCCCATGCTTGGATGGAGAGGATGCAGTCGATACATAAGCTCATGGTACGAAAAAGCCTTCAGGCTCGAGTGTCAGGCTATTAGGAAATGCCGCGAAGAATGGGGTCTCAAAAACGTTTGGGTCATGCTTCCGGTTGTGCGTACAGTTTGGGAAGCCAAAAAAAGCCTAGAAATAATGCGTGAAGAAGGCTTGGAAAAGTCGCGAGACTTCAAGGTGTGGTTCATGGCTGAAACGCCATCAATAGCCATACTGGCAGACGAGTTCTCAAAACTGTGCGACGGCTTCTCCATAGGCTCAAATGACATGACTCAAGGTATACTCATGATCGACAGGGATTCTGAACGCCTAGGACAAATGGGATATTTCGACGAAAGAGACCCAGCCGTAAAGAGGATAATTGCTCACTTGATTAAAGTAGCCCATGAACATGGATGCACAGTCTCTATATGCGGAGAAGGGCCGTCAAACCTACCTGACTTCGCAGAGTTTCTTGTGAGGGTTGGAATAGACAGCATTTCAGTAAACGCAGACGTGGTGATATCAGCCAGAAAACTTGTTGCAAGTATAGAACAGAAAATGATTCTTGAACAGCTTGCTGAACTGCGAGAAAAAATGTCTGGGAGTTCAAGTCAAAAACCAAAAAAGGACTGGGAATGGACACCCCGATGGAATAAAACCGCAAAATAGCAAAATCTGCACTCAATTCATGTAAAACATGTTTCTCATCCCTAATGTTTTGAGCGTGTTTAAATGAAACAATTCGATTTTGAAGAAGAAAGAATAAAACAAGAAATAACCAAGCTTGAAGCAAAACGCGTTTTAATCCAGCTTCCCGAAGGTCTAAAACCCGAGGCACCTCGACTAGCAAGAGTTGTGGAAAAAACTGGTGCTTTACCCATAATTTCTGCGGACCCATGCTACGGCGCATGCGACTTGGCAACAGCCGAGGCTGAAAATCTAGGCGTAGACCTGATAATTCATTATGGACACGCCAAACTGCTGAAATATGAACGTGTACCCACAATCTACGTGGAAGCCAGAGCAACCATAAATGTAGATGACGCTGTCGAAAAAGCCTTACCCCTGCTGGAGAAATGGCGTAAAATAGGTTTAGCCACAACAGTTCAGCACGTGCAAACACTAGACAATGTTAAAGAAATTCTGCTTCACGCGGGAAAAACCGTTGCCATTGGTGACGCCGGGCACATGAACTATTCAGGACAGGTAATTGGATGCGATTACAGCAATGCCAAATCAATAGCAAGTGATGTTGAAGCCTTTCTCTTTGTTGGCGGTGGACGATTTCATGCCTTAGGTGTAGCTCTTTCAACGTCAAAACCAACAATCGTTGCCGATCCATATGAAAAAAGGGCTTTCTCGGTTGATGAAGAGGCTAGAAAAATCCTTAAACAACGGTGGGCAAGCATAGAAGAGGCTAAAAAAGCGAAAACCTTTGCAGTTCTAGTTGGACTAAAACCAGGACAGAAAAGACTTGAAGAAGCGTTAAGCATAAAGGAAAAACTTGAAAAAGACGGGAAAAAAACCCATCTTTTCGCTATTAAGAGCATCACCCCAGAAGCTCTAATGAACTTTCCAACAGTGGATGCCTACGTGAACACAGCCTGCCCAAGGCTGTCGCTGGACGATGCTTCAAAATTCCGAAAGCCAGTACTCACAATGAATGAAACATTCGTGGTGGTTGGCAAACTATCTTGGGAAAAGCTATGCGAAAAAGGCTTATTCGAAAGCTAGACTTAGAAACGCTACTCTCACAAGTTGAGCCACACCCATCACCAAAACCAAGCCTCGAACAGTACACAATTCCAGCAAACGTTGCGGCAACAGCACTCTACATTGCAGCATACACATACAACGACATCATTGACAAAACTGTTTTAGATCTAGGCTGCGGCACTGGAAGACTAGCCTTGGGAGCAGCTTTTCTAGGCGCAAAACAAGTCATAGGTGTGGACATAGACAAAACTGCGGTGAGAGTGGCTTTTAAAAACTCGGAAAAAACTGGATTAAAAAACAAAGTACAGTGGATTGTTGCAGACATAGGCGCCATACACGGAAAATTTGACACCGTTATACAGAATCCACCATTTGGCATACAAAAGCGCAAAGCTGACCGAAAGTTTTTGAAAAAAGCCTTAGAAGTCGGCGAAAGCATTTACTCACTTCACAAAAGCTCAAACAGAGACAAAGCCTTCCTTAGAAAATTGAAGGTCAGTAGAACCAACACTGTTTTAGTGTTCCCCTCCAACTTCATCAAAAGGTTTATTGAAAGACATAATGGGAAAATCAAGGCAGTTTACCCCATGTTAATGACGATTCCGCACATGTTCAACTTCCATACGAAACGAAGGCATGAGTTCGTAGTTGATTTATACGTTGTGGAAAGTGAAGCGCTATGTTAGATAAAAACATCAGGTTGTTTTATGATGATTTCAGAAGGAATCAAAAGGTTTATTGAGAAGCCCGAAGAGTACAGATGTATCCAACCAGTAAAT
>JACUTN010000055.1 GCA_014859805.1 Candidatus Bathyarchaeota archaeon | reverse complement strand
ACACTGCCCTGAAGCCTTGCGGAACAATAGTTTCATTCAGTCCAACAATGGACCAAATTGTAAAAACAGTTGAAGCCTTGAAAGATAACAGCTTTGTGGACATCGAAACCGTTGAATGTCTAATGCGTGGAATGCAAACTGAAAGGGGAAAAACGCGCCCTCACACTTTGATGACAGGACACACTGGTTACATAACCTTTGCACGCAAGGCAACAAAGCCCAAAGCCTGATCTAACCCTTCTCCGGACCACCAATGGCAAAAACACCATCTACACGTTCAGTTTCTAGCTTTTCTCCAAAATACATACGAACACTCTTTGAATACTGCCTAAAACCGAAATCCTGCAAAATTTCACGGGCTGCTCTATTCACAGCCGGGACACACACGTAAAGTTTTTTGTTCCGTCTTAGTGTTTCTGTGCATTTCATTAAAAGTTCATGTGCAATGTGGATTTTCAGGATTACACACCAAAGAACCTATCCTGTATCCGCTTTCTGCTTCATAACACATAACGTATCCTGCAACCTTAGATCCATCATGTGAAACAAAGCAGAGTTGCGGGTTATCTTGATAAAGTTCGCTTAAAACCTTGATTCTATTCGCACCAAAATATTCGGCATCGAATTCTGCGAGTTGCGTTATTTCTCTGTTTTTCAAGGGCTTCACACAATGACTTGACATAGTTATGATTTTTCCACCAGTTCTTATCAGTCGCAAAGAATCAAATTCGTCAACGAACCCTAGTTTTCGATACAAGTTTGCCACTTTTGGCACTGCTTCCAACTTTGTTGTTTTTACTTTGCGGCTTAACAGACAATCCATTGCTTTTTTCATCAAAAGGGCGCCTATGCCTCTTCTCCTGTATTCAGCGTTAGCAATAAGCAAACCTATCCATCCGAGTCTTCCATAACTGATGGAGAAAACATGGCCCACACGTCTACCGCTTATCTCCGCGATGAAACAGCCATTCGGTTCATAATTGAACATTCGTTTAATGTCATTTCTTGTGTGGTTCCACTGTTCAATCGTGTCCAATTTGTATGCAAAATCGATATCTTCATCTTTAAACGGGCGAATGGAAAAATGTTCCATACATCATCCCGAAAGTTTCTGTTGCTAAACTGTTAAAAGCATTTATGTGTTTTGCGTTATAATGTTTGACAAAATCTTTGGAGGATTATGACGGTGAAATTTGCGATAAGTGAAAGTGAACATAAAGGTCGCATAGAAAAGGTTAGAAAGTACTTGAGGAAACGGAAGCTTGACGCATTATACCTGACAAACGGTACAAGCATGTTCTACCTAACAGGTTACTCATTCATTTCCACTGAGCGACCAGCCGCGTTGATCATACCAGTTGACGGTAAAATCACTTTTTTGGGTCCTCTTTTGGAAGAAGATCATATTCCGTTGAAGACTAGAATTATTGAAGATGTGAAGACTTACGTGGATTATCCCGGAGAAAAGCATCCAATTGAGCATTTCGCGGAATTCTTAAAGGACATGGGTTTAGCCAAAAAACGCATAGGCACTGACAACAAGGCTGGAGCTTCTGGAAGATGGGGTTACAAAGGTCCACCGATCACGAAAAAGCTGCGTGAAGCAAAGTTTGTGGACGTGAAGGATTTCGTGCCTTCTATGCGTCTCATCAAATCTGAAGAGGAAATTAGGCTAATGAAAGAAAGTGCCAAATGGGCAAATCTCGCACATAGCCTGCTGCAAGAGTATACAGCTGAAGGCTTGTGGGATGTTGAGGTTGCGTTAACTGCTTCTTATGAAGCATCTATTATCATGAAGAAAGCTCTTGGACCCGATTATGAACCCATGCGCAGAAGTTCTCCAGTAGGCGCTGGCTTCAGAGGTCAAATAGGCGAAATGAGCGCCATACCACATTCTATTGCGACGAAACGCATGATTAGAAAAGGCGATGTTGTCGTTACTGGTGCTGGCGCAGACGTAGGCGGCTACAGTTGTGAACTAGAACGAACAATGATCGTTGGAACACCAACAGCTAAACAGAAACGCTATTTCAACGTGATGGTTAAAGCCCAAGAAGCCGCATTCGAAACATTCAAGCCTGGAGCCAAATGCAGCGCTGTTGACAAAGCAACAATCAAAGTGTTCAAGAAAGCCGGTTTAGAGCATTTAGTAAAGCATCACACTGGACATGGCTTGGGCTTGGAAGGACATGAACCTCCATGGCTGGACATAGGTAATGAAGAGCCTTTACGTGCTGGAATGGTTGTGAGTTGTGAACCAGGCATTTATGAAGCTGGTTTTGCAGGATTTCGCCACTCTGACACTGTTTTGATAACTGAGGATGGCGCAGAGATAATTACGTATTACCCAAGAAACCTTGAAGCCTTAACTATAAGTTGAAACGAAAAAAATAGGGAATTTTGAGGACCACAGTCTTTGTTCTAAGAACACCTAGGCAACACGGACAGCGTTTACGACCCCGCTTGAATGAAAACTCTCTTCCGCAACGAAAACACACTTGCACTGTTTTAATCAATCTTCCGTCCGGCATCCTGTGATGCGCTTCTGAGAATTCTCCTCTCTTCCTTCTTGTTCTTCTTTCTTCAACACAGTATCTCAACGACATACAGTTTCCAACCTTTGTTTATGAGTTTTTCTCACCCTTAATTTTGCAGTTAAGTGTGTCCACAAGCATCGCTATCTTGTACACCACGTACGCTAGTAGAATTGTTACCGCGATTTCCGCGATGTCTCCAAGCATTCTGACAAAATCGCCTAAAGCCAATCTCAAACCTCCTCTTATTCGTTAAGGTTTAGCTCGTTGATTTCGGTCAAGTCTGATAGAGAGTTCATTTTCAATTTGCTGTTTGAAATTGTGTAGAGAACCTCGCCGATGTAAAGCGTCCGTATAATATGGAAAGAAGCATCATTCACATCACCGTTTTCAATGTGAGTTATCCTTCCCCTCAGCACAATTTTCTCTTCAAGCGTCAATGATATAGTGAACACGTATGCGCCTTGATATACAGTTTTGCCGTAGATGTATGGGGGAGCTCCGCTTTCATTCATCTTTGTGACTGAAACTGGTATTACCAAGAGATTCTTTTCTCTGTCAAATAGGAACGCTTTGTGATCTCTTAATACTGGTGAATCTGACCCTCTATGACCTATTTCATATTTGGCTATTTCCTTTGGATCAAACATATTTGTGACGTCGAAAAGCGATATTTTTACTCCTTGATGCCAAGAAAACCATGTTTCCTCTGGAATTGTTTCTTTGCCTACTCCTATGACGTGATTTTCATCGTATAGATGTAGGTAGTCTGAGTAGCCAGTTATCTTTAGTTCGCCGAGAATTTCTGGCTTGTATGGATCTGAAAGGTCAATTACGAAGAATGGGTCGATCTTTTGGAAAGTTACAAGGTAGCACATGTTTCCCATGAAACGTGCTGAATGAATAGTCTCTTCAGGAGCAATGTCTTCCAGTCTGCCAACTATTTCTAAATCCATATTCAGAACATAGACATTGTTTTTCCGATGAAGTGTAGTTGCTACTCTGAAGTAGCCGTCATGCTCATCCATCGAAAACTGGTTTAATACTGTTCCTGGAACTTGGCCGTCAGCAACATATGAGATTTCATCGTTCTCTACGTGAATTCTATGTAAAACGGTTTTGCCCGAGTAGCCTACAGCCAAGTAAACATTTTCCAGAGAAACATACACGTTTGTTGCATATCCTGACAATATAGTTTCACAAGATGGTTCTTGCTCATCTTCGCATACATTTACAGCCACTATTGTAGTGAATACGTATCCGTAGTGAGGAATGTTAGAGTAATAAATTTCAGTGGCGCACATGACCTTGGTTATGCCTTCGGATTGCATTTCTGGAAGGACCACTTCATCTTCGACAAGTTGGGCTCCTTTCTTCACAACAACATACACATAATCACCTATCATCCTTGAACTGAAATAGCAACCGTCAAAGGAGATGTCCCTTTTGACTTCGGGATTTTCCCTATCTGATATATCATACACGTTGATAAAAGTCTTGATTTCGCTTATTGAACGGTTCTCATAGAACACGACAAGTCTTTTTTTGTTTATGAAAATCTGTTTCAATGTTCCGTTCACGATTATTTTTGACAGAACTGCCGCCTCTTCTGCAGGATAAGCCTTTACAATGACCACTTTTTGATCAGAGATTACGTAGATGTATTCCCCGTCAGTTTTGACGATGTCTGCTTCATCTACGCCTTCCACTTGGATGTTAGTTCTTGAATAGCCCCCTTCATCCAATGTTTTAAGCTCTGACAGACCATAAGAGTTCAGACTGCTTGGGTATTGAGGCGACTCAAACTTGGGTCTTCTGTATTTTATGAATTCTTTAAGCTCTTCGTATGATCTGAACCTGTTCAAAGTGCCCGTGCAATATTCAATGTCCGTGCACAGCACTGCAATCGAACTAACCACGATAAGCAATGTTAGCATCACAACTTTTTCTCTTTTCATTTAATTTCCCTCAAGTTCAATCAGTATAAAATGAATTTGCAGGTCTTAATGCTATGTTTTAGAACACTATTGTACTAAAATTAGTACAGGAATGGTCTGCCCCATCTATAATCATGATGAGACGTTCTACGCTTAAACAACGCGTACGCAACTAACGCGATTACAAAGCTGAAAGCCAAGATCTTCACATCAGAGTTTGTGCATTTTGGCGCATCTAAGCCATGAGTTCCTTCGAGTTGTTCTAATTGTTGAGAAAAGGAGCGGCCCATCACATGATGGTTTTCCGCTTTAATTTCTGCAAGCGCAATCAACGGAACCAGTACTAATGTTAGTCCTAGAACCACAGCGACTGCGGAGTAAACTAGAATTTTCTTCACGGTGTCCGCCTCCATAAAAGGTAACGGAAGTAGCGTCTTTTAAGTCTACGTTTTAGAACACAATGTTGAAGTTTCAAAATGGCTTCGTCCTCCATAATCTAACAGTCTCAATCCAAAAGATAAGCGAAGCAATCAAGCCAAACACCACAGCATAAAAGCTGGGAGCTATTTGGCCTAAGATGCATGTGGTCAAATAGGTTGTTAGCATTGTGGAAAACAAGACTGAATAGAATAGGTATCGAGGTACAAGAAAACGGCCCATACGTGTGAAAAACCCTAAGATTCCAACTTTTACTTCTTGTTCAAGCACGTATTCCCCTGTCATTTTTTTCCGAACAAGCCCTAAATCCTCTAACTTTCCAAGATGGTGCACTGCAATGCTTGGACTGGAAAAGCCTAAAGCGCGCTGGACTTGTCGAATACCCACGGTATGCATGGGCTGTTGTAGGAGATACCAATAGACAAGGAGAGTTTTTCCTTTCAGTGCAGATTCCAAAACAGCTAAATCGAACTTGCGAGAAGCTTTCGACACCATGCATCGCCAAGCATTCTCTATAAGCGAACACTTAAAAGCCTAATCACAAGTCGCCGTCCGAGTAACTCTGAGATTTCATCCACATGTCAAGCTAATGCCTTTTCATC
>JACUTN010000054.1 GCA_014859805.1 Candidatus Bathyarchaeota archaeon | reverse complement strand
GTTCCAGCTAAATCCAAGGAGGCATAAGCCGTTTTACGTTCAATAAATGCAATTATCTTCGGTTCTTTTGTCTCCCCAGCACTGGCACCTTGGATTTGTGCAATCAGTTGCTTTTCTGTAACATTACTCTGGTCTATGGCTTCCCTTGGACATGCTGGAACACATGCTCCACAATTTATGCATGCAACAGGTGTAACGGTTATTGTTGAATTTGTTATTGTTATTGCAGCCGTTGGACAGATGGCAACGCATTCACCGCAGAGGTCGCATTTCGCACGGTCTATCATGGGCACTTCTGGTGATGTGGCGAGTTCACCTAATCCTATAAAGGTCGCAGCTCTTGACGCTGCAGCCATACCTTCCTCAACAGACTCGCGAATGTCTTTCGGTCCTAAGGCGCATCCGCAAACGAAAATCCCTTCTTTAGCGCTGTCCACAGGGTTGAGTTTGTAGTGTTTTTCTATGAAGAAGTTGTCGGGTCCTGTGTGTAAGCCGAAGATCTTGGATATTTCTTCTGTGTCTGGTCTTGGGGTGATTCCCATGCTAAGAACTACCATGTCGAATCTTTCTTCTACTGGTGTTCCAGTAATTGTGTCCTCAGCTTTGACGATCAATCCGTCATTTGCTGGTAAAACCTTAGCCGCTAATCCTCTGACAAATCTTGTGCCTTGTTCTCTGGCTCTAGCATAGAATTCTTCGTAGCCCTTGCCATCCGCTCGTACATCTTGATAGAAAATCCAAGGCTCCACGTTTGGCACTGCCTTCTTAAGCAGAATGGCTTGCTTAATAGCTACCATGCACCCTATTTTACAACAGTATTCCTTCGCTCTTTCTTGAAGAGCGCGGCTTCCAACACATAAAACGAAAGCGACTTTTCTGGGGATTTTTCCGTCAGACGGCTTATGAAAACCAAGATCCATTATACGTTCAAACTGCAGATTAGTAACAATGTCTGGATGCATTCCATAAGAGTATTCGCCGAAATCGTTCGGGCTCATCTGGTCGTAGCCAGTAGCAACAATTATTACACCCACGTTAAGTTCGATTTCTTCAGGCTGCATATCATAGTTTATGGCTTTAGGTTCACAAACTTCAGTGCATTTACCACAAGCAATTGGTTCCAACCCCAAACAGTTGTCTAGGTCTAAAGCGTAAGCTCTGGGAACACCTTGAGGAAACGGGATATAGATGGCTTTACGCCACGTCAAACCCATATTGAACTCGTCTGGAACTTCGACTGGACATACATCTGTGCAGTCGTCGCACCCTGTGCACTTATCAACATCCACATACCGCGGTTTCACCCTTAACGTGACAACGTAGTCTCCCGGAAACCCCTTCAAAGCTACAGGCTCAGCCATTGTATAAATTTTAATTTTCGGATGCTGCGACACGCTTACCATTCTAGGTGCCAAAATACAGTATGAACAATCAAGGGTGGGAAAGGTTTCGCTTAGTTGAGCCATATGCCCACCTATGCATGGATCACGCTCCACTAAATGCACTTGATAACCTTTATCTGCCATTTCAAGTGCCGATTGAATGCCAGTGATGCCGCCTCCGATGACCAGAACTTCTCTTTTCACTTTGGTCTTGATGGGATGCAGTTCTTCCAGATACTTTACTCGGTTAACCGCGCCACGTATAATATCTATAGCTTTTGCTGTGGCCTCATCTACATTGTCATGAACCCAGCTGCAATGCTCACGTATGTTCGCCATTTCAAGAAGATATTGGTTTAAACCAGCTTCAGAAACAGCTCTTCTAAAAGTTGTCAAATGCAATTGCGGAGAACAGGAAGCAACAACAACACGGTTGATTCCATACTCCTTTATTCCGCTTTTAATCTTGTCTTGTCCCTGAGTGCTGCAGAGATAATCCACGGTTTCAACAATTTTTACTTCTTCAAGCTTGGATATGGCTTCTTTAACCTTTTCAACATCCACCGTGTCGCTGATGTTGCCTCCACAATGGCAAATGTAAACGCCGATGCGTACTGCAGATTCCAAACACGTTCACATCCATCAATTCGCAGATTTTGCTGGCGGTAGAAGATGTTCAGTTAATCCGTGTTATATAATCTTTCTATTGGAAGCTGAGATTTTTGAACGATAAGTTTAAAATGTTTGATTAATGAGTTTCCTAAATACTAGGAAGGGCATCTGATGGACCTTGTAGAAAAAGTCAAAAGCATAAGTGGCGAAGATGTGCTTTCATGTTACCAGTGTGGTTTATGCAGTGGCTCATGCCCCGTAAGATTCGCTATGGATTTATCACCCACGCAGGTAATCAGGCTTGTTCAAGTAGGCAATATAGAAAAAATTTTGGAATCAAACACCTTCTGGATTTGCAGCACGTGCTTTGCTTGTCATGCAAGATGCCCAAGAGAAATTAACATAACAAGAATCATGGAAGCCTTAAGACAGATAAGGCTGAGAAGAGACCAAGACAAAATCTCAGTTAACAAAATCCCTAAAGAAGAATTAAAGATACTTCCGCCAATCGCCTTGGTCAGTAATTTCCGTAAAACAACAGCCTAGAAGGCATACAAATGGTTAAGATACCATACTATCCGGGCTGCGCTGTCCAAACAACAGCCAGAAACTATTCAATTTCAGGCATAGCAGTTGCCAAAAAATTGGGAATAGAACTGGTTGAACTGCCTAAATGGAATTGCTGTGGAGTTTTTCCGTCTCTAGCAACTGACGATTTAATGCGGCACTTGGCTCCAATAAGAAATCTCATACACGTACAAGAAATGAACGAAAATGGAATTGTGCAAAACGAAAACCGCGTTATCACATTTTGCTCCATGTGCTATCACACGCTTAAAGAAGCCAATTTATTTCTAAAAGACGCAGAAAAAATGGAAAAAATAAACACTTTTCTTGAAAGGGAAAAAGAATTCGTCGGCGGAGTTAAAGAAGGCTACAAAGGCGGAGTAGAAGCTTTAGACTTTCTTGAAGTTCTAAGAGACATAGTAGGATATGACAGAATAACAAAAGAAGTGAAAAAACCGCTTAAAGGTTTGAAAGTGGCACCTTATTATGGTTGCCTCGTCTTAAGACCCAGAGAAATAGGCATAGATGACCCGGAAAACCCAACAATTTTAGAAGACATCTTAGAAGCTTTAGGCGCTGAGGTTATTGACAACCCGAATAGAACGCAGTGTTGCGGCAGCTATCACACAGTTGATAGAAAAGACATAGTTGCAAAGCTAACTTACGACAACCTAGTCTATCCGATAAGAAATGGGGCAGAAGTCATCGTTACCTGTTGTCCCCTTTGCACTTTCAATTTAGATCACAGACAAAAAGAAGCAAGAAAACTCAGAAGAGACTTGCAAGAAATACCAGTGATGTATTACACGCAACTTATGGCAATAGCCTTCGGGTTAGATAAGCAATTTTGGGGCGTTGACCTTGGTTTACACTATGTTGATCCGAAACCGTTGCTTAAAGCTAAAAATCTTTATTAGAAGGCTGAGAAAAATGCTATCTCCTCATGATTACTTGAATCTGGTGTGAAAAATGACTGAAGCTGAACGAGAAATAAAAGAGAAAGTTCGAATATACATTATGGGACGCGAGTATAAAGTTCCAGCGGGCTTAACCATCATGAAAGCCATGGAATACGCGGGTTACAGGTTTATAAGAAGTTCCGGCTGCAGAGGAGGCTTCTGCGGAGCATGCGCCACGATTTACAGAGTTAAAGGAGACTACAAACTAAGAATGGCTTTAGCTTGCCAAGAAACCGTTGAAGACGGAATGTACATAAGCCAAATTCCATTCACACCCGCAGAAAAACCCATTTACAACCTTGAAGAATTAAGCCCGTCAGCAAACGTGTTTTTAGAATATTATCCAGAAATCGCAAAATGCGTCAGTTGCAACACCTGCACAAAAGCATGCCCCCAAGACTTAGAGGTAATGGATTACGTTCAAGCCGCCTTGAGAGGAGACTTTCAAGAAGTAGCAAGCCTCTCCTTCGACTGCATCGCATGTGGATTATGCGCTACAAGATGCCCCGCAGAAATCGTACCATACAACATAGCTTTACTTGCAAGAAGACTCTACGGCAAATACGTTATGCCTAAAGCAAAACACGTTGAAGAAAGAATAAAAGAAATAGAGTCGGGCAAGTTCAACGAAGAAATCCAGAAGCTCATGGACACAGGTCTGCGTGATCTTAAGGAAATCTACGAAAAAAGGGAGATTGAACCAGAATGAGCAAGTTAAAGATAGTAAGAGGATACCCCGAATACATGCTTGAAACCATAGAAACTGTTGAGAACACTAGGGACAGAAGGCTGAAAGAGACTTTTCAACTCATGAGACTTGAAGAAAGAGAGGAAATACTGAAAAAGTTTCACCCAGATTACAAAAAAGAAGCAAAAAGACCCATCAAAGTTGGACCTAACAAAGGGGATTTAATGCCCCATGAAGTTGCAGACTTACTTGAAGCTCACCCACTAATAAAACCCGAAGATATAGACCTATCAAAGCCAGATTTTGACGTTGACATCCTTATCATCGGCGGCGGAGGAGCAGGAATGACAGCTGCTTTGTGGGCGAATTACAGTGGGATGGATGCGGAAAGCGTACTTATTGTACAGAAGCTAAGGCTTGGCGACTCTAATTCCATAATGTCTCAAGGGGGTATACAGGCCGCAGACAAATCCAATGACCCCCCAGCTCTTCATTACCTTGACGTCTTAGGTGGTGGACACTTCACTAATGACCCGAAACTTGCTGGAAGACTTGTGTTAGATGCTCCGCAAATAATAAAATGGCATGAAGACCTCGGAGTCATGTACGACAGAGAATCCGATGGCACGATGGTTACGATACACGGTGGCGGAACGTGTAGAAAAAGAATGCATTCCGCAAGAGACTACACGGGTTTAGAAATAGTAAGAAATCTTAAAGATGAACTTATAAACAAAAACATACCGATTTTAGAATTCACCTCCGTTGTGGAACTGCTCACAGATGAGAATGAGCAAGTTGGTGGAGCCGTCTTATACAACATGGAAACACAAGAATACCACGTTGCAAAAGCAAAATCCACAGTATTGACTACTGGCGGATTCGGCAGACTTCACATACAGGGCTTTCAAACCACAAACCATTACGGAGCAACAGCCGACGGAATCGTTCTTGCATACCGCGTAGGCGCGAAACTAAGAGACCTAGACTCTGTGCAATATCATCCCACAGGTGCGGCGTATCCAGAACAGATAGTAGGGTTGCTTGTTACAGAAAAAGTGAGGGGGTTAGGAGCACAGCCAGTGAACAAAGATGGCGAACAATTCGTTTATCCACGCGAACCAAGAGATGTAGAAGCGTCAGCAATAATCAGGGAATGCTACGAGAGAAACAATGGCATAGAAACCCCCACAGGAATGAGAGGAGTCTGGTTGGATTCACCAATGATAGAGATACTTCAAGGCGAAGGAACAATAGCAAAGAAGCTTCCAGCCATGCTTAGGCAGTATAAACGATTCGACATTGACATGACCCAAGACCCAATTCTAGTATTTCCAACCTTGCACTTCCAAAACGGTGGAGTAATAATAAAAGAAAACACGGAAACATCTGTCCAAGGATTGTTCGCAGCAGGGGAAGTAACAGGCGGAACCCA
>JACUTN010000053.1 GCA_014859805.1 Candidatus Bathyarchaeota archaeon | reverse complement strand
ACATAACAAATCAAGTATTGAAGAGGTTCAATGTTAAAATGCTGATAAGGGGACACGAGCCCTGCAGAGACGGATTCAAAATCAACCACAGAGCCAAAGTTTTAACTTTGTTTTCACGGAAAGGACCGCCGTACTCCAATGTTCATGGTGCTTATTTGAATGTTGAACTTTCCCAAAAAATCGAAAACGCAGAGAAGCTAATACCTTTCATTCACACGTTTTAGGATGACTTTACCCAGAAACTTTAAGAACATAATCGTTAGCATTTTTCACAAAGACGGAAGGTTTGTTTTTGAAAATTGGAATATTAACACGAAATGAAAACTCTTGGAGTTCAACTCAACTTCGAGAAGCACTGGCTAAACGCAATATTCCACATGTTTGCTTTAGATTTCCACAGCTGATCGCTCGTGTCGGCTACAAACCATACTTGAATGTAGACAATGTCAGAATTGTGGAAGAGCTGGATGCCTTAATAATTCGCCCCATTGGTCAAGGCTCTTTAGAAGAAATAGTTTTTAGAATGGACATCCTACACCGCCTTGAACGTTTAGGCTTATACGTCATAAACCCGCCTGAAGCCATTGAGCACTGCGTTGACAAATACGCTATTTTAGCAATTTTGGAAGATAATGGCATACCCGTTCCACGTACAGCAGTAACCGAAAACGTTGGCGAAGCATTAAAGGCTTTTCATGAGCTAGACGGAGACGTCATTGTTAAACCGATTTTCGGATCAAGAGGAATAGGTTCAACAAGAGTTACGAATCCAGAAATTGCCGCCACAATTTTCAAAGCCATAACATTCTATCACGGCGTAATCTATCTCCAAGAGTTTGTTCCCCACGGCTTCTCTGACATCCGCGCCTTTGTCATAGGCAACCGTGTTGTTGCAGCAATGAAACGTGTTGCAAACACTTGGAAAACAAACTACAGTCAAGGAGCCAAACCGGTTTCAATAAAACTTGACACTGCACTCGAGGAGATGGCTGTTAAATCCGCAAGTGTTGTTGAATGCAAAATTGCTGGTGTAGACATCCTTGAAAGCTCTAGAGGGCCTCTTTTTGTTGAGGTTAACAGTCAACCGGGATGGAGAGGCTTGCAGTCAGTTACAAGTTTTAATGTTGCCGACGAAATCGTGGATTTCATCCTTTCAGAATTGGAAAAATAGTTGTGAATGCTGACGATTTTTTTTGCTTTCTTTTAGAAAACTAGTTGATTTTGAGAGTTAAATCCATGGAAGTAGCTAATTTATCAGTCAATTGCTTTTCTTTTGAGCTTATTCCAGTTCCTAAATCCTCGGCAAGTTTCGAGCCACAATATGCCGTAGCTAAAAGAGTGTTAGCCAATCTTACGCATTTCAACACGGTTTCCAGTTTGCCCGAGTGAAGATAAAGCGTAACATCATTCAGGACAAGAACTTCGGTGACGTTTCGAATGAACCTGTTAAGTAGTGGTTCCATGTTTTTTCTGTTCAATTCCGCATAATGCAATACTTGTTTAGGTGAGGCCCCAGCTAATCTGGGTGTATAAACAATTTTTGGTGAAAGATATCTAACCCTACTATTTACGTTCACATAATCCGTTAGTTTTCCGCCGATTTCACCGACTCTTTGCGGAGCCAAATCAATAACAGTTATTTCCTCAAGATTCACCAGCACCATTAATTCCCGGAGTAGTTGGGCTGCCAGCTTAGTTTTCCCAGAACCAGCCTCGCCCAATATCAACACTTTCTTACCAAGAATTTCTTTACCTTTCAATTGCGCTTTTTTCTTATTTTTCTCCAAACAAAGTCTCCCTGTTTATCCCAGCTCTATTCAATATTAAAAGGATGATGAATCCTATGATGCTTCCTGGAACACAGCTTAAAGCCCAGCCAGCTCCTAAAATTAAGAAAGCAAAAAATGTCCCTTCTTTCGCGATCAGGCCTAGAAGCTCTGGATCCATTATCCATGGAGCAAAAAGAAGTAGAGAAAGTGGAACACCTATTAACAGTGTTCCTATTGGCTCTGTAAAAGCTGCTGTCAAGCGTATTTTTTCACTTACTTTGAAATGTTTAAGAAGCCAGTAGACTATGCCGACAATTATGCCGCCGGGTATTCCGCCGGGAAAGGCATACGGACTGCCTATACCCAACATGTTTCTTATGGTTCCTATAAAAATTGCTGCGATGGCTGCCCAGAATGGACCTACAAGCACCCCTAGAATTGCGTTAATCATGTGCTGTGTTGGATAAGCTTTTGTGCCTAGAAACCAAAACCACAAGAAAGGTGCTATAGCCACGCCTAGTGCGGAGAAAACTATGACTATAGCCAACTTTTTGACGTACACAACTCTTGTTCTCATTTTTTTCTAATTTCCCTCGCAAGCTGTGCTGTATGTTTTGCCAAATCGTAGGCTTGCTGACCTAAAATAACTATCATAGGCTCTTTACCAATGTCTCCTCTATGGTAAATTACGTCTGGAACCTTTCCGATTCTGTTGACGGCTTGCTTAACGCCCCATGGCACAGTCATTCCATCAACTTTTTTAATTTCTTCAGGCTCCTTTGCACGGTCGTAAAAGGACATAGTCATACCCCGCTTTTCCAAGTTTTCAAGAATGTCGTCTGAAAATTTCAGGTTAATCGCAGCCCTTTTGCTTTCGTCGTGCTTGACGATTTCAAGTATGTATCTAGCTAAGTGTGAAGAACATCCAAATGTTGGGTTGCCAACAGCCCTAGCACCCTCGGATGTTTTTACGATTCTGCCCTCTATCGCAGCCACGTCATCAATGCCTTGTGCATAAGGAATTGCCATGGCGATGTTCATGCCAACTTCTGGCACAAGGATTGCAACTTCAGGGGTTGCCTCAAGTAAAGTCTTAGCTTTTTCCAAATTCATCAAAACACCGTGTCTTGAAGATTCACGGTAAAGATGAGCCATTGGATTTACTGGACCATACCCTTTTCCAATTTTTATTCCAAATTTTATGCCTAAAGTCACAATTTTTTTGGCCTTTTCAATAGCCACTGGTATTTCTGTTTTCTTGGCGAGTTCAGCTGCGATGGCTGCTGAAAAACTGCAACCAGTTCCATGTGTAGTTTTTACATCAAGTCTTGGAGCGCTAAACGTTTTAAACGCGCCCTTATAGTAAAGGATGTCAATTGCCTCGCTTCCTTCTAAATGTCCGCCCTTAATTACAACGGCTTTTGGTCCCATTTCAGAGATTTTCTCAGCTGCAATTTCTGCGTCTCTTAAGTTTTCAATTTTCATGTCAGCAAGTTTCTCAGCTTCAAACCTGTTGGGTGTTATGACTGTGGCTTCTGGTAGAAGATAGTTTTCCAAAGCATCCATAGCTTCAGTTTTCAAGAGGGGTACTCCGGACTTGGCAATCATAACTGGGTCAACAACCAGTGGAAACTTGTATTTTGAAACTTCTGAAGAAACAGTTTTGATTATTTCTTCTGTGTGAAGCATTCCAGTTTTTCCAGCGTCAATACCTAGGTCTTCAGCCACCACCTTAATCTGTTCTCGAATCATTTCAGGCTTCAAATCTTCAACAGCCGTAACTGAATAAGTGTTTTGAGCTGTAATAGACGTGATTGCTGTGGTGCCATGGACACCTAAAGCTGCAAAAGTTTTGAGGTCTGCCTGGATTCCGGCTCCTCCTCCAGAATCGCTTCCAGCAATCGTAATCGCCACCGGGATTTTGCCTTTCACCTTTTCAATGCTAGACATTTATGTTCCTCTTAAAACTGAAGCTTATATTTGTCATGGGCATTGGCCTTGAGCTTTTAACGCCTCTTTCAAGATTTTTATGGCACAATATTCAGAACACATCGAACAAGTTTCTGCATTCTTCAGTTTCACTCGGTTACGAATCTTCGTGGCTTTCTCTGGGTCTAAAGCATTCTCAATTTGTTTCTTCCAGTCAAGGTCTGCTCTAGCTTTTGCCATGGCTAAGTCACGGTTTGCCGCCTTAGACCCAAGTTTTACAATATCGACAGCGTGTGCCGCTATTTTCGTGGCTATTACCCCCTCCTTCACGTCTTCCAAATTTGGGAGGCCTAGGTGTTCGGATGGTGTCAGGTAACACAGGAAATCGGCGCCAGCGAGTCCAGCTATTGCTCCTCCGATTGCTCCTACAATGTGATCGTATCCAGGTGCTATTTCAGTTACTACGGGACCAAGGACGTAAAACGGCGCGTCTTTACATATGGATTTTTCAAGCTGAACATTAGCTTCTATGTCGCTTAACGGTAGATGACCTGGTCCTTCAACCATGGCTTGCACGTTTGCAGCTCTTGCTCTCTCTATGAGTTCTCCAATTGTTAGTAGTTCTTGAACTTGAGGCCAATCTGTGGAGTCAAAAATGCATCCTGGTCTGAGACCGTCTCCGAGGCTTAAGCTAAAATCGTATTCTGCAGCCATTTCCAAGAGATAGCCGTAGTTTGCGTACAATGGATTTTCTTTTTTGTGGTGAAGAATCCATGCAGCGAGGAAGGTTCCTCCCCGGCTTACAATTCCCATTAAGCGTGGATGCTTGGCAAGTCGTTTAACGATTTGTTGGGTTACTCCACAGTGTACTGTCATGAAGTCAACGCCGTCTTTTGCGTGTTTTTCTATGGTGCTGAAAATGTCATCTTCGGTCATGTGCATGATTGAGCCTTTTTTCTTCGCTACTTCTATGGCTGTTTGATATATGGGAACTGTTCCGATGGGCACATTAACGGTTTTTAATATCTTGCTTCGTATTTCATTCAGATCACCGCCAGTACTAAGGTCCATGATAGTGTCTGCACCATATTTAACCGCAATTTTTGCCTTTTCAATTTCCAACTCAAAATCGCACAAATCAGGGCTGGTGCCAATGTTGGCGTTAATTTTGGTGCTTAATCCTTTGCCGATGCCTATTGGATGAACATTCTCGCGTTGAGTGTTTCGAGTTATGATCACTGTTCCTTCTGCTATCCGCTGACGTATGCTTTTAGGCGACTGGTCCTCATCTCTGGCAACTATGCGCATTTCTTCTGTTATTTTTCCTGCCTTTGCAGCTTTTATTTGAGTAGTCATTCTAATTTATCACCTCAAAAATCAAAAAAGTCCAGTTTGGTCTTAACATGCCAAGGCTGAAATTTTGTTCCAATTTATCACTCACTCCCTACGCCGGTATTACCCGGATCAGGTTTTAAGGGTCGATGGTTTTCAACCGTCCTCTCAGCCGGGTCACAATCCCAGCTCCCCTAAACCTTGCGAGGGTAACTGTTATTTATTGGTATATTTATCTTTCCTAAGGTCTAACCATGTTTAGGATGTTGCAATAAATGAAGCAAGCGCTACCTAAGAAATTTAACATTTTTGAAGTTGAAGAGAAGTGGCAGAAGAAATGGGAAGAGATGGGTGTTTACCGTTTTGACCGGGATGACAAGACACGCCCAACGTTTAGTATCGACACGCCGCCGCCTTATCCGTCAGGCGAGTTCCACATGGGCAATGTGTTGAACTGGACATACTTCGACATAGTGGCTAGATATAAACGCATGAAAGGCTACAACGTTTTCTTTCCCCAAGGATGGGACTGCCACGGGTTAAGCATAGAAGTTGAAGTTGAACGAACACATAACATTCGGAAAAGAGATGTGCCTCCAGACAAGTTTCGGAAATGGTGTGAACAAACAAT
>JACUTN010000052.1 GCA_014859805.1 Candidatus Bathyarchaeota archaeon | reverse complement strand
TTTTGCGAGTATAGTTTTTGCTTCGTATTCGAAAAGTTTCATTTTAGCTTTCTCCTATTTTATTGGTTCTATAGCTACGTAGGATTTTGTATCTTTTACGCCTTCGATGTAAGAAAGTTTACTTAAAACTTCGTCGAGTTTCGTTCTTTCAACCATTATGAGAGCGTCAACATCGCCTGCAATCCTAAATGCTCTTTGGATGGCGAGTTGCTTGATTTTTTTGTACACTTCGCCTCTTTTGCGAGGAGATACTTTGATGAATACGAATGCTGGGTTTGAGGATATTCCAAGAGCGTTCAATCCTTTTTCTGTTACGTCAATGAAGCCTCTGCCAGTTCGTATGTATTTTAGGTTTCTGAGTTTTCGTAGGTGAACGTTTAGCGCTTGTCTGCTTATCCCTAGTTGTTTTGCCAAGTCGTTTTGTTTCATGTGTAGAGAGTATATGTTTGTTGCCTTGCCTTTTCCGTATAACATTTGGAGAAGCTGCATTGAGCGTCTTGTAAGAGGTTCCAAGTTTGTTCCCTTCTTAACTGCCTTTTTGTTAAGTTTTTATTTTACAATGGTATGGGTTATTTAAACATTTAGAAAAGATATACGCAATAAAAAACATGCAACTTTAACATCTGAATTTTTTTGGGTGGAACTTAAAACCGTAACCTATTTATTTAACGATAAAAATCGTTATGAAACCATAGAAAAAGTGAAAACTAGGAGTGAGGCGGTACGAATGTCTGAAAGCAATGCGGTATTGATTGGGGGAAAGCCGGTAATGAACTATGTACTGGCTTGCATAACTCTCTTCCACGGCGGAGCAAAAGAAGTAAACGTTAAGGCAAGGGGAAGGTCGATCAGCCGAGCAGTGGATGTGGTTGAAGTTGTCAGACGCCGATTTCTACCGGACGTGAAAGTGAAGAAAATTGGAATCGGAACTGACCAATTTGCATCCAGAGAAGAGGGTGGCTCGCCCACAAACGTCAGCACGATCGAAATAACCCTAGCACATTGAACGCGATTCCACATGAACTCCCAAAGCTCCGCCGCCCCTCCTTTATTTGTGGAGGGCGCTTTTCTAGGTGAAAACTGTACTATGTAACTTCTGTTTAAGAAGTGGGATGCTGTGTCAAAAATGTTTGGCGAGGGTTAAGTCTGGAGAGATAAGCGAATTAGACTTGAAAATCGCCCGCTTACTCTTGTCCCTAGAGGAGAAATATCCTTCACTTCAGAATGTTTATTTTCACAAGGCTGTGGATGTTGACAATACGTTGGCCCTGGTTGTTGGGCGGGGTGATGTTCCTCGTCTTTTGGGGTATGGTGGAAAGATCATTAAGGCTTTGGGGGCTGAAGTTGGTAAAGCCGTTCGTGTTTTGGAGTATGGTGCTGACGATAGAAAGTTTTTGGAGGATTTGTTTGCTCCCTTGGGCATAGTTGCGATAAACACTATTTGGCTGCCTGATGGAACAACTGAGACTAGGGTTATTTTGAGGAAGAGACGTGGGAGGCAGCCGCCTTTTAGTGTAAAGGCTTTAAAGGAGATTGGTCGTAAAGTTCGCAACATGGCTCTGCGTGTGGAGTTTGCAGACTAGTTAGGGCGTGAACTCATGAAGTTGGATTCAATTGGTGATTGGTGTAGAACCCACTATTCTATTGATGTTAAACCTGAACTTGACGGTCAAGAAGTTACGCTTTTCGGTTGGGTTCAAGAGATAAGGGATTTGGGTGGAATACGCTTCGTAATATTGCAGGATAGGGAAGGAACAATACAAGTCACTGTGCCGCGGAAAAAGGTGAGTAGCGAAGTGTTGTCGAAGTCTGACGTTTTACAGAAAAGATACAGCATCGGCGTGAAAGGTGTTGTGAAGAAGACCGAGATGACCCCTAGAGGCATCGAAGTGATACCGAAAGAGATTAAGATTTTCAGCACAGCCGTACTTCGTTTGCCAATTGACATAACGGGAAAAACACCAGCACACATAGACGTTCGACTGGACGCTCGGGCGTTGGACCTTTGCCAAGAAGAGAACTTGGCTGTTTTCAAAATTCAGCACACAGCCGTAGAGGCAATACGAATTTTCCTGTTTGAAAGAGGATTCATAGAAGCCCATACTCCACGCATTATCGCTTCGGCAACTGAAGGCGGAGCAGCCCTGTTCCCTGTTGAATATTTTGAAAAGAAAGCGTATCTTGCTCAAAGCCCACAATTGTATAAAGAAGAGCTTGTTATGAGCTTCGAGAAGGTTTTTGAAGTGGGACCGTTTTTCAGGGCTGAGGAGTCTCACACACGTCGTCACTTAAGCGAGTTTGTTTCAATAGACATTGAGCAAGCTTTTGCCACGGCTGAAAATGTGATGCAGCTGCTTGAACAGCTCATGCATTTCACATGCAAGACTGTTGATGAAAAATGCCCGAGAGAATTGGCAACGCTAAAATACAACATCGAAGTGCCGGAAGTCCCTTTCAAACGCCTAAAATATGATGATGTGTTGCAAGATTTGAAGCGGGAAGGCATAGAAATCCCGTGGGGCGAGGACATACCAACACCAGCCTTCAGAACACTGGGCAAGATTCACCCGTGCTTCTACTTCATAGTTGACTGGCCGACGCATTCGAAAGCGTTCTACATTAAGCCACGCGATGATAATCCAGAAATTTGTGAAGGTTTCGACCTGATGTGGAGTTGGATAGAACTAGCTTCTGGTGGAACAAGAATAGCGTCTAAAGAGCTTCTGATAAAACGGTTGGAAGAGAAGGGTCTGAATCCAGAATCCTTTAAACATCATTTGGAAGCCTTTGATTATGGTATGCCTCCTCATGCGGGATGGGCTATAGGGCTGGAAAGATTGACGATGATGTTGACTGGGAAAAAGAACATAAGAGAAGTAACGCTTTATCCGAGAGACAAGTTTAGACTTACGCCATAAGCTTTCTTGGAGGTGTTGGCGGCAGTCCTAGGGTGTTTTCTCTTTTGCTCTCTGTTTGTCTAGACCCCCCTTATATATAGGTTGAACCCGTTCTGCCGTTCATGCTTGAAGGGATTTTTAGAGTTTTTCGGCTGCAATACTGATAACCCCCCTATAGATTTTTACATGGAAACATATGCGTAGAATACTCTATTTTTGTTTTATAGAAGTATTCTACAGAAGGGATAAAGCGGGCTGTTCCCCTTATTTTCATAAAGGAGAGAGAGGAGAATGAAGAAAAAGTTTGCTTTGTTGTCTCTTGCACTGATTACCATAATTGTTACACTTGGCTTTTCATATATGGGTTCAGACAATCAATCCTTGGCTTGTTTGGCATGTGGTGGCTGTGGTGGTGTAGTTGACAAAGCATCATGCGAAGCTTTCACCGTGAAAATCTCATTCAAAAACATTGGAAAAGCTGAGGGCACATGGTCTGTTAACATAGCCTTTGAAGATGAAGCATGGAGTTGGAGCGGAACACCAAAAACATTAACTCTTAAGCCCTGTCACAAGAAAACTTTAACTTGGAACGGAAATGTTCCAGAGGACGCTCCAATAGACTCGATGGCGAGACTTATAGTCTATTACGCTGATTCTTTTGAGCCGCTGGACTGGTGGATACATGTGATCGACGGTGCAGAACTGACAATAACCTCAAGCACAGTAGAATAACCAATCCTACCGATTTAATGGTTCGCACAATTTGGAAAAGCTAGCGTACTTTTTAGTTGAAAATGTTATAAAAGTTGATAAATAAGCGTCTCTTATTGCCAACCATGGGAGAGCAATTAAAAATCGCGTGCGGAGTATTCGGAGCAATAAACTTCCAAAAACAGCCCATATTCTCCTACATATACTGGGGCTTAAGGGCTCAAAACCACAGAGGCCACCAATCCCACGGCTTCCTAACCTATAACAACGGAAAAATCCATGTTCACAGAAGCCTAGACCTCGTGCCAAAACTAAAAACAAACGCAATCCAAGAATGGTTCGGACGATTGCCCGGACACATAGGCATCGGAAACGTTAGATACACAACGTCTGGAAAAACAGACGAAGCATCATTAATAAAAGGGACGCAGCCCGTTACAGCCTCAAAAAACGGTTTAAAACTAGCTGTTTCCTTCAACGGAAATATTGTCAACACGTTCCAACTTAAAAAAGAAATAAGCAAAGAATTTCCCGGGTTCTCTTATGAATGCGATGCAGACTTAATCTGTCACAAACTGCTGATTGAATTTGCAAAAGGCAAAGACCTAGCTTCTGCGGTTGAAACGTGCATGCAAGAAATCCAAGGAGCCTTCTCAGTGGCTGCCATAACAAAAGACGGCAAATTCTTTGCTTTTAAAGATCCCTACGGAATAAGACCATTATGCGCTGGTCACAGCAAAGACCATTCAACCTATGCCTTTTCGTCAGAAACAGTCGGCCTAAACATAAACGAACTCGAAAGAGATTTCGAACTGGAACCTGGCGAACTCGTAACGGTTTCAAAAGATGGATTTGGAAGGAAAAAACTCGTAAATAGACGGAAAAAAGCCTTCTGCGCGTTTGAATTCGCGTATTTCGCAAGACCAGACTCACGCTTTGACGAAAAATATGTTTATGAAATCCGGGAAGAATTCGGGAGAAACCTTGTCCGTGAGAATCCAGATGTCGTTAAGGATGCAGACATGATTCTTTCTTTGCCTGAAACTGGTGATGACTCAGCCTTAGGGGTTCATGAAGAGTCTGGCTTGAGATGGGAACGTGCCTCCCGCAGACATCGTTACGTGACTGAAAGAGCTTTTATCCTGTTAAATAGAGAACGGTATTCAACGATCGACAAGAAAATCAACATTTTAGCACCAAAAATCAGGGGAAAACGGGTCATAGTAACAGACGACAGCATAGTCAGAGGAGACACAACAAAAGTCATAGTGGAAAAACTGCGCAAAATGGGAGCCAAAAAAGTTTACGTGTTCATAACTTTTCCGCGAATAATTGGACCATGCTTTTACGGAATAGACATGGCCACTTACGGCCAGCTAATAGGTTCAAAGCATAGCCCAGAAGAAATAACAGAGATCATAGGTGCAGACGCCGTGTGCTACCAGTCAATAGAAGGGTTGATAAAAGCAACGGGCTTTAACCGAGAACAACTATGTCTAGCATGTTTGACAGGCAAGTATCCAACGCCGTTGGCGCAAAAAATAGCGGATGAAATGAAGAAAAGATTCATGAAAGGCTACGAGGAAACAGGAAGACTGTACGGGATAGCAGAAGCCGTTGAGTAGACACATTGGCAAAATAAATTAGGACTATGTTCTATTCTTGTAATTTGATGGGTTGCTTATGGAGAAAGTAGGCATACTGGTTGTTTCTTATGGTGCAAGAGCCGCAGCAATGGTTGACTCTTTCAAACGAAGCATAAACTACGACGTAGAACTCTATATTGCTGATAAACAGCGAAACCCCTTCAACGTGAAAAAATCAGTCAAGCACGTAGTCATCCCAGACTTAAACGCAGAGAAAATATGCAAATTCGCGGAATCAAACAAAGACAAAATAGATTTCTGCATAGTCGGCCCAGAAAAACCCATAATAAACGGCGTACGCGACCTTATTGAAAAGCGAACAAACATACCAGTGATCTGCCCAACAAAGGAATACGCCATAGAAGCAAGCAAAGTTGCCCAAAGACTGTTATTTCAAGAAATCGTGCCAGAAGTAAATCCCCGCTTCAGAATTTTCAACCCAAAAGACTACAAAAGCCAAGAACAAGTAAAAAAAAATGTTTACACGTGGCTTGACGAACTCGAAAACAAGGCAGTTGTTAAACCAGACAAGCCAGCGGCTGGAAAAGGGGTAGGCGTGTGGGGAGATCACTTCACAAGCCGCCAACAACTTTTCGAACATTTCCTAGCAAACTTCCAAT
>JACUTN010000051.1 GCA_014859805.1 Candidatus Bathyarchaeota archaeon | reverse complement strand
TGTTACAACTAGGGGGACTCATGTTGGAGGCTATTATAAAGCGCCTTAAACGCGACAGGCGTGGAGTAAGCAACGTAATAGTTGTCATGCTAAGCCTACCTCTAATAGTAATTATAGTTGCGAATGTCGTGCTCTGGAGTTACCAAATGAACCAGTTTGACTGGGAAAAAATGCAAGAAAAAATTGAAATAGCTGACGCAAAAAGCGGAGGATCATTCTCATCTTGGTTTGTGACGCAGACCGAATATTCAATAAATATCGGCAGTCGCGTAAGTGGTTTTTATACGGATACTCACTCCGCTGAAGATGGATTCTGGGAGACATTTCAGGAAGAACTTTCACCTGCACCATCAAGATATAGGCTTTTCATAAACGGGAGTTTCGCTATTAACATCGGAAGCTATCCTTTGAATAATATTCAAACAGTTGAAATATCATTAAGATACAATGCCAGTGATACTGGGGAAAAATGGTACTTGAAGGCTTACAATTGGACAGCGCAAGCATACAGTGATAACGGTTTTAACAATGCCTCGGGAAGCCAACCGTCTACGCCCAGTGCATGGATTTATTATGCAGTCAATCTAACAGATCATTGGCGAAGTTATGTTAGAGATGATGGACTAATATACGTTCAAATCCATGATGGAACACCTGAGCCCCCTTCTGGAACCAAAACAAAAATTAGCATAGACTTTCTCGGAGTACGTGTTAAAGGAAATTGGACAAGTTTCACTTTTAACAATGAATGTCCCTTAACCGTACATATTGTCTCACTTTGGATCGTTAATTCTACTTACCACAAACGTTACGACGCAAATTTTTTCATAAACTCTGGAGAAAACGCGACATACATTCGAACAGATATAAGCCTTCCAGCTGATAGCTTCTTAGTCAAGAGCATAACGGAAAGAGGAAACACAGCGGTGTTTGCGAGCCATTAAACCGAATATCTGCCCATAGACAGATTTCATATGTTAGTCTTTCTCAAGCAATTTATCTTCCAACGCTTTTATTGCATCTTTCTGGCTTTTCGCCTCTACAACTTTGATATTATACAACCCTGCCATCTTCTTCCCATTTTCACTCATTTCCGGAATCGCAATCAAGTAGGCACTGTCTGGAGACACATCAAATATCTTAGCAAATAATGCTATTACTGGCTGCTCTGGCACGGCATCTTCTGTCGATATTGCCAAATCAATCACTGTTACTTTTCTTTTTACATCTCCCTTGTAGGCTACTATGTCAAACATGTGGTTTGCACCAGACTTGCCCTTCAGAAAGGCACGACTTTCAACCTCAAATCCACTTTCTCGCAGAAACTCACTCATGGGCTCAATTATAACCCAGCCCACTGCAGCTTCTTCTCTAATTTCTTCTTTCAAGCTGTAGCCATAAACGTCTTTAATGACTGCATCTTCGAAAGCTGAATTTGCATGGCAGTCTCTACAGAAATGTGCGGTGACGGGGATGTCAAAGCTTTTGCTACAATCCTTGCAGACACACCATGTTCCAGCCCGTCTATAATCAACATCAAGTTTTTCCAATTCTTTATGACACTTTGGACAAATAAACTTGTTTCCTTTACGGAAGTTCTCCTCTATATCCATGTATCCGCATTTAACGTGTTCAACTAAGGAGCTTTTCTGGATGTTAAATGACTTGCAGTATGGACAACAATAATGAACAGAAATGTTTGCGGAACCACATTTTGGACAATAAATAATCTTATCGTAGAGCCTTCGCTCCAATATTCCAGCTTCACAAAGCCTATTCAAAAAATCTTCTACATTCGCGGCGTCGCCAACAATCGGCTCAACAATTGGATACCGATAACCAAGTTTAGGATCATAAACTGGTTTAAGTTCACTTATTTCACCGCTTAAAAATTTGCCTAGAAAAGCTTGCGTATTGCGATCCTTGTAAAGTTCCGCCCGTTTTGTTTTACTTGTCTTCTGCATCATTTTCCCAGACTAGTGTCTATAAACAAAAGTGCGTGTTTCAAAAATATAATATTAATTGTTTTTCAGTCAACAGCAACCTCTTAACACCAATAGTTCTAGAAAAGCTTTTAAAATTCCCGTAGATGTTTGATCTAAAGAAAGTGACACAAGATGAGCTCGCAATCGAAGCACATACTGAGCTGCCCGAAGTGTGGTTTTACCTTTGACATAACGTATGGCAGAGCCATGGCTTGTTCCGGCTGTCCATCCTCTGTGCAATGTAAATTTGTCAAGTGTCCAAAGTGTGGACATGAATTCCCCTTGCCGCAACACTGAAAAAATCACTTCAGTGTTCTTGATGTGTTTTGACACGTCCATACAGCAACCTCTTTGAAAAACAAAATTTTCCATAGTTTTGCACAGCCCTACTGGAAACTGAACAAACGTATTTGCCCGTTAGAATAAAGAGTTTAAGGCTTAACGATTCAGAATTAAAATCAGTATGCAGTATTCACAGTCACATTTTTTAATGGGAACTCTCATATTCCCTGCACAACACAAACTCATAAAAACATAACAGTGAACGGTGAACGTGTTGTCAACAAAAAAGCCTCCGAAACGTTTAATCTTCCAATGGACGACACTTAAAGGTCTAACGGCAATACTCCTATTCCTAATAGTAGCTACATTAATTGAATACATTGTTGTCCTCTATGCCATAAACCTCGGCGTCAAAGATGAAACATTGCAACAGTGGAGTCCTCAATTTCCGGGCACTGATTGGACTATAACAATAACAATTAGTCCATTATTTCACTTGGTTCCAATCGCTGTAATAATTGCACTTGTATCCAGCTGGACGTATCTAACGAGGCACGTTGCCGTAAAACCACCCGAAAAATGGAAAGGAAAGGTCAGGTCTGTTTCCAAACATAGGAAAGAACGAGGGTTTAAAGAGGTGAAAAAGCTGACAAGAAAAATAAGAGGCTTCTTTGGGGGGCTAAAGTCCGGGTTGTTAAGGATTAGAGGCATTGCGTATATCTGGCAGAAAATACATTTTGCAAGAGCAACAATAAAAAGCGCCTTAGCAGTGCTGTTAGTTTTCGGTGCGTTAATTCTTCTCGTGTCTGTCTTGACATACCCGCAACTAATCTATTGGACAGTGTCAAACGCCTACCGAAACGATTCTTGGTTACTTGGCTCTGTGACATGGATAAGCGACTCTGGAAAAGGCATTGCAACAGCCTTAGCGCCTATTGGTTGGATTTGCTCAGCCGCAAACAACGCTTTGCTGTCTATTGCACCGGCATTCAGAGATTTCATCCTAAGCCTTGGGGGCCTGATAAAGCCGTTGGTTGAGTTAGATGACGCTGGAAAATATCTAGTTTTTCAAAACGTTGCCGCTTGGGTTTCTGCATTGACAGCTCTCCTTTACGGAGGACGTAAACGAAAAATTTATCGACACAAGAAAGGCAGAAGGCGTTAAGAGGCCTCTGGAAATGGCTGACCGGCCGAGATTTGGTCCAGCTGGAGTTCCTCTAGCATTTAGGCTTATGAAGGCAACTTTAGCTGATGTTCCCCGACTTCTGACGGATGAAGGGCTTGACGCTTTTGAGTATCAGGCCGTCCGTTGGGGTGCAAAACCACAGATTAGAAGGGAGAAAGCTGAGGAGCTTGGCTTAAAAGCTGACGAACACTCTGTTTGGCTGAGTCTCCATGGTTCTTATTTCATAAATTTTTGCGGAAAAAGAGAGATCATTGAAGCCAGTAAAAACCGCTTAATTGCGTGCGCAACAGCTGCAGAATGGATGAAAGCTCACGTTGTAGTTTTCCATCCAGGGTTTTATGGTAAAAGACAGCCAAAAGAAGCTTTCAAAGATTGCTTAGAAGCTGTAAAGGAAGTTGTTGGAACCATGAAAACTCTGGGGATTAGGAATGTTAAACTTGGTCCGGAAACCATGGGAAAGATTTCTCAATTTGGAAGTTTAGACGAAATTTTAGGCTTATGCGAACAGGTTGAACAAACGCAGCCTGTAATTGATTGGGCGCATTTACACGCGAGATGTAGAGGATGCTTCAAAAAAGTTGAGGATTTCCGCAAAGTTGTGGAAGAAATTGAGAGACGATTAGGGACAGACGCTGTTAAAAACATGCACTGCCACTTTACAAAGGTTGAGTTCACGGATAAGGGTGAAAGACGCCATCACACAATGGATGAGGAAGGGTATGGTCCAGACTTCAGAATGCTTGCGAAGGTTATAGTAGAGTTTAGGCTGAGACCGGTGATAATAAGCGAGAGTCCAGTTCCAGATGTAGATGCAATAAAAATGCGGGAAATTCTCCAAAAAGAACTTAGTTAAAGCGTTCTTACGACGATAAAGAATGCTTGCGAGTACCGTGATCTAGCTTTCTAAGGTCTTTCTCTTTGCTGCAGTGTAAGCCGTGAAAAACCACGTGAAGATAAGATAGGCAATCATACTTACGTCAAGAAGTACATCCTTCTCGAAGGCGAAGTAAAGCGTGTATGCTGAAAAGGTTGTGGCTATAAATAAGAGGGCTATGACAACCCAGAGGGTCCAAGCTCTGCTTTTAAGCAATCCGTAGGCGGTTATTAGGCTTAGTATGCCGATTATGCCTATGTGAATGAAGCTGAAATCAACTATCGCCAATACAGCAAAACATATTATTCCAACAACTGCGTAGAAGACGAAAGCTGCGAACATACCAACACTTTCTACTTTGAGCTTAGACCTAAGCGACATCGACAAACCGCCTTTTAACCTAAATGCATTAACAACAACGTTAATAAATTTAATGTTTAAAACACTTCTCTCCAGACTTTATTTTTCGGAATTTTAATATTTCAACTACGCGTATGATAGTGTAACGGTGAATCGTGGTGCCTTTCACTCCCTTCCATCTTGGTACAGTCCTTCTTTTCGGCTTAGCTTTCTCCTCAACTTCTGATCTGTTAACCATCATGATAGCAAGCGAAAAAGTTTAGAACCAGCTGGCAAGATAAGCAAACTGAAAACAGAAGGAGTAACAAAATGAGTTATCATGAACTTTTTGTGTCCCAATCAAACGTTTTCAGTGGTCTCCAAAAATCCTTCGAAAAGGCGGATTACATAATTTTAGGCGTTCCCTTCGACTTTACAAGCACATACAGAACTGGAGCAAGATTTGGACCAAACGCCATTCGACAAGCTTCCTTGAATATTGAAACCTACAGTTTCCGCACAGGCATAGACATAGAAGACTTGCAGCTGCATGATTTGGGCGATTTACACATTTCCACAGACACAAAGAAAACATTGGAGAGACTGGAGCTTGTCATCAAAGACATCTTGGAAGCGGAAAAAACACCAGTAACCATAGGCGGAGAACACACAATCACGTTAGGCATATTAAAAGGCTTAGGGAAAAAAGCCTCAAAAACAGCACTGGTCAGTTTTGACGCACACCTTGACTTGCGTAACGAGTTTTTGGGACTGAAACTTTCTCATACAACCTTCATGCGGAGAATAAATGAACAGTTAAAGCCAGCAAAAATAATTGAGGTCGGTACCAGAGCAGTCTGTAAAGAAGAGCTGAACTATGCAAAAAAGGCTGGGATAGAATTTTTTACGGCACAGCAGATCAGAAGCGAAGGAATTGAACAAATTGTAAAGCGGTTAAAGGAAGAACTTGCAAATTATGAGAATCTATACCTATCTATTGACATGGATGTTCTCGACCCAGCATATGCTCCAGCAGTGCAGAACCCAGAACCAGAGGGCATTGAAACGCATACTTTGCTGAACATTTTGTACAACACATGTGATGACCGCGTAATAGGCTTTGACGTTGTTGAAATTGCCCCAAACTTCGGCCGAGGAGTTTCAGCAATCCAAGCTGCAAAGATAATTCTGGAAACTTTATGCTTTATAGAGAAATTGAGGAAGACGTAATATCAAGCGAGGAATTGCAAATACAATATATGATATAGTGAGGAAGGCGAAGACATGACGATTGAAGAGTATTATGACAAAAGATCATCATGTTACGATTCAACATTTGACATGTTATACTTCAAAGTTTTTGATGCGATTACTTGGAAATACATCGAACCATATGTTCCTGTTGACCCTGACGCTTTGGTTCTGGATGCTGGTGGAGGAA
>JACUTN010000050.1 GCA_014859805.1 Candidatus Bathyarchaeota archaeon | reverse complement strand
CTTACTTTGTTAATTTTAGTTCCCGAACCAATAATTACAAGTTACACAGTTCTTGAGATAGCTGGATGGCTACTAATCTCCTTGCTTGTAGTGTTTGTTTCAAGCCTGTATCCAACCATAAAATTTGCGAGAAAGTCGATTCTAGAAATTATGAATCAGCCTTGAAGGGCCTAGGCGAAACGAATTTAAATCATTGCCGCATTTTGTAAAGGCACTTCTGTAGGTGAGAACTTATGGCTCAAACGATTCAAGGAATAATAAAGAATTATCGAGTAGGTCCAAGAACTCAGAGATCCAAAGAGTGCATAATCAAGTTTCCACACGTAACTTCTGTTTCTGAAGCAAGTAGGCTCATTGGACGAAAAGTTGCTTGGAAGGTTGGAAAGAAGAAGATTGTTGGGAAAATTGTGGATTTGCATGGCGGTAAAGGCTTGGTCCGAGCAAGATTTAGAAAGGGTGTGCCAGGTCAGGCTTTAGGTACAAGAGTCGAGTTAGTTGGCTGAGCGTTTTGAAAAATGTTTAAGCGAGTCCATGTAAGCTGGTAACTGACTTATGAAGTCCTGTAGCTGAAGCACGGGAACGATGGGAACTTTATTGTAGAATTTTGATCTGACAGCGGTAAGGGATAAAACGGCTGGGATAAGTTTTACTCTGTTCCATGAGGCACAGTCGATTTTTTCGGTTAGTTTTGGCATTGATTCAGCTAAGGCAGACGTTCTTTCAACTTGTTCCTCAACGATTCTCCTTATTGCAGATGGGTACATTCCATGATGCCAATGCTTACAATCAACACATGCCGCTATTGGTTTTTTACACGCTATTATGTCTATTTCCCATTTTCTTCCAGCATGCTTAAACCTTAAATTCCTCATGACGCTGTAACCGTTCCGCTCAAAAGCAATAGCAGCAATGTTCTCAAACTCTTTCCAATCAAGAAAACCGCTTACACGCTCAACGTCAGCACCCAACTCGATGGCATGAACAGCTAATTTCAGACGTTTTAAGCTGTCCACCTCTACAAGTATATCTCGCAAATAAAGCAGCCCATCATTTTGCAACTTTCTGATTAAATCTTCAGCAATCGCAGACGGAATTTTTGCGTCTTTCCTTACTAATTCAATTGCGATAGGCCCGTTCTTGGTGAGTTTTAGAATAGAAATGATCAACTCTCTTTCAATATCCATTTAATCCTCTTCGAAGATTCTACACAATAATGCCTAAAAAAATGTGTTTTTGCTTATTGCTTAAAAGCTTTTCCATAAGATATTTTCCGCTCAGATTCCGAATAAGCAATAAATCTTTTTTTAAGATACGTTCAAAATTGTACACGTGGGTTTTCACCCCCAGCTTTGGTTTCTTCCCTACCTCCAAACTCTAGGGGGAAAGGAAAGCCCGTACTTTTTTTGTTGTTTTTGCATCTGCCTATAGTCAACCTTTTACTGTGAAAAACTCTGGAATAATTTGTGGGAGACGAATACACCGTTTTCTTTTTGAAAGTTAAACATGGTAAAAAAATGTTTTGACGAGTTGACACCCATTTACAATTTGGTGAACACTCAAACCGCTAAGAAAATCGCGAAAAGAAGACATAGCGAAACGAAGGCTTTTTTCTCAGCCTTAAAAAGAGAATTCTCTGTAACAGATTTAGCCATTAGCTGAAGTTTATGCTGAAACCAACGAAAAGAGTCAAAAAGAAGCTTAAGTAATTTAAATGTTAAACAAACACTAGATAAACGTAAAATAGAAGTGCTATCCAGCATGTTTGATTCATACCCTTCTAAAACTCAAAAATCCAAGGAACTATATGAAAGAGCAAAAAGTGTTCTTCCAGCCGGGGTTTCATATGCAATAAGGCATTTTGAGCCCTATCCATTCTACACTGCTAGGGCGAATGGAAGCAAGCTCTTCGATGTTGATGGAAACGAGTACGTTGACTTCTGGCTGGGACACACAGCCCTTATTCTCGGTCACAGCCCACCAGCCGTTGTAGAAGCTGTTAAGAAACAACTTGAAAACGGCACCCATTACGGAACATCCCACGAACTAGAAATCAAGTTAGCCGACCAAATCGTAAAGATCGTTCCAAGCGCAGAAATGGTACGCTTCACCAATTCAGGAACAGAAGCAAACATGTATGCCACACGCTTAGCCCGCGCATACACCAGCAGAAGCAAAATCGCCAAATTCGAAGGCGGATGGCACGGAGGATACGATGCACTTCACATAAGCGTCAAATACCCCTTCAACATTCCAGAATCCGCAGGCTTAACAACTGGAGCCCTACAAGACACCATAGTTTTACCTTTCAACAACATTGAAAGAGTTAGAGAAAGGTTGAAGAACGAAGAAGTTGCCTCCATTGTGATTGAACCTGTCCTCGGAGCTGGCGGAGGCATCCCAGCAGAAAAGGAATTCCTAAAAGGGCTAAGGGAACTTTGCAATGAAAAGGGTATTCTGTTAATTTTCGATGAGGTAATCACTGGTTTCAGGTTAGCTCCTGGAGGAGGACAACAATATTATGGTGTAACACCAGACATGACGGTTTTCGGAAAAATTTTGGGAGGAGGCTTTCCAATAGGGGCCTTTTGCGGACGCAGAGAAATCATGGAAAGGATAGACACGCTTGTTTATCGACGCCCCTATTACTCTTTCCACGGTGGAACCTTCGCAGCAAACCCCATATCAATGACAGCTGGTTTGGCAACGGTGAAAATTCTGGAAGACGGGCAACTGATAAACAAGCTGAATAATGTTGGAGGAAAAATCAGAGAAAAGCTAAAGGAAATCTTTGAAGCTAATGAAGTGGAGGTGCAAGTTACGGGAGCAGGCTCCCTCTTCAACACACACTTCACAAAAGAAGAAGTGAAAGATGCCCGTGCAGCCTCTAAAGCCGATAAGAAGAAACAGGTTGATTATCATCTAAGCTTGATTGCAAATGGAGTCTTCTTCTTGCCAACACACGCTGGAGCCCTAAGCACTGCACACTCTGAAACCGACATAGAAAAGCTGTGTCTAGAAACAGAGAAATATGCAAAACAATGCAAAAGGACTCACCATACCTAACTTTCATTTTTTCATGCGCCTAAACATGAATTCAGCCCTTCTCAAATCCAAAGGAGTATTAACATTAAAAAACGTTCTAAGCTTTGGGTCCAATTGCTGTAGAACAAGCGTGGAAATATAACGTACACCTCGCAGCTCATCCACCATGGAACGCATATCCGATTTTCCCGCATTTAAAGCTTTTTTTGCAGCTTCTACTGCTGGTTTTGTGCGATAAACCGCTTGCAACGGTTCTATGTAACCGTTCGGCCAACGCGGAATAACCGCATTCTTGTTTGTGCGTAATTCGAGCAAAAGCAAGAGAATGTCTCTGGAAACCAGAGGAGTGTCGCATGGAAGGAGAAGTGAATATTTTCCGTTTGCGTTTTCAAAACCGGTTAATGCGCCTATGAGTGGACTTTGCATGTCATTTGCGTCAATGACAATACGTACATCTGAACCAGTTTCTTTCGCGAAATTTTCAGCTTGAACTTTTGAACTTACGACAATGATTGTTTCGTCAATGATACCATGAAGCACGCTTAGAACATGTTTTATGAGAGGCTTGCCTGCTAAAAGCATCAATCCTTTGTCCTGTCCAAATCTATTGGAGAAGCCTCCTGCAAGAATTACGGCTGATTTATCCAATAATTACTTACCTCACTTTGTCAAGACTTTACAGAGTGTTTTTGTCGCTCTATAAGTCTTAATATGAGAAATATTACAGGAGCGGAATAAGAGTATATTACCACAAACACGTAAATCATCATGTGAAAGGGAGAAAGAGATGAACGCTGAAATTAAAGAATTAAATCGCATGATATGTAAAAACTGTGATGCAAAGGATTACACTGAATGTAAGAAATGTAAAATCTATCAGTTAATAAACCAAATAGCGACGCATTAACTCACATGGAATTGTTTCTTTCTATCTTGTCCGCCATTTCATCCACAATTTTGCTGAAGAGATGTTCCGGCTTTTCTTGAACGAAGATGATGGCTCCTTCAGCCCTAGCCACATCACAGAAACAAGGTATCATGCCTAAAACTGGAGCTTGATACATGTCTTCAATCTTTTTTTCCAAACTGTTTTTTCCAGATTTCGAAGAAATATCGTATAAAACTCTGTTCATGACTATCTCGGTTTTTTTCTCGAACAAGTCATAAAGTTCATCCAACATACGTTTTGTTCCTTCAACATCTGACCTGTCGAAGGTTGTCGCCACAATCACTAGGTCCGCGCTTACTATAGCGTTTATAGATGAGTATTGCAGTCCCGGGCTCGTGTCAAAAATGAGGTAGTCAAAAGCTTTGTCATTTAGGAGTGAATTTCTAAGGGCTAAGAGTCTTCCTAAAGCCCTCATCTCCCACTTTCTGTCCTTTGCAGACATTTCTCTAATGGCTTCTGTTGACGGATTAGCCAACACGACAGACAGTTTACCTCCACCATTGATTCTGTTGCTTATGTCTATCAACGTCTTGTCAATTTTGCATGTTCCATTTAAATAATCGTTCAGCCAACACTCCACTTCTTTAGAACCGAAAAACGTGGCAAGGCTTGGAGCTCGGAAGTCAAGATCCATCAAGCATACTTTTTTGCCATGTTCTGAAAAGGATGTAGCTAAATTTATAGAGATATGAGTTTTTCCGGTTCCACCCTTGTATGAGTGCACAGCTATTATCTTGCCCAAGATGATCACCCTTGATCTTCTTTTTCCACATAGAAGTAAGCTTTTCTGCCTACTCTCTCTTTTTTTAAGTGACTCATGATCACAAGTTGGTTCAAATAGCCACTTTCCACAGCTCTTGCTCTACGTGTTTGTTGAGCTACCTCATTTGCTGTGGCTCTTCCAAGTCTGCATACAGTCATTGCTGTTTTTCTAAGGTGATCAGGCATAGAAAGCAAGGTCATGACATCTAGCGGAGCGTCAGGAAGAGGTTGAACATCCCTTCTGCCGCGCTTCTGCAGCTCTATTATAATTTCCATTTTCTCATTTAGTTTCTCAAGGTTTTCCTTGATTTTTTCCAATATTTTTAGAGGTTTTCTCCCCAGAACTTCTTGTTTCGTCACGCTGGCTCCCCGTAGTGTTTTACATATGTACAAATGGTAGTGGAAGGTTGTGTTTATTAAGTCTTACGAAACACATGTAATGATTTACAAAATAAACGCTTGTTTAGGAAAACAACTACTTCTTAAGGCTTCTAACCAAAACAGCACAAACGATATTGTGAAGACGAATAAAGCTACTACGAATCTTGAAGCGGATATTGTATTTTGCTCAAATATCCTAATTGTTTAACGCAAGAAAAGCTTGAGACAAAATGAGTGCTTCAGAATTGAAAATGTTACAAAACGTGGAAGCATGCCTCAAAGCCGAGAATGGTTTAGTAGGGTACTGGCATCCTGTTTCTTGGTTCTTCTATGATTGGCAGTACTTGTTTTAGTTCTCTGAAGTGTTTGAGTACTGTAATGCCTCTTTGGGTTATTGCGTAAACAACCCTACGCTTACCTGCTGTTCTTTCTTCGACCAGATTCTGCTTTATTAGAAAGTCAAGGTATTGCTTCAGAACGCTGCAGTTTACGTTAGCCTTATACATTATGTGAGTTAGCTTTAATGGGCCGCGATGGGCTAACACTTTTAGTATATCTATATACATTTCGAGTTTGGAACGTCTCATTATCCAATCCTCTTGGGCATTATGTCAGTTTTTTTGTATAAAGCTTTTATGGATTCAAACTACGTCTTGTTCTTATTTAGTCTACGTTAGTAGCTTCTTTTCTCTTGTGCTCGAATTAACACGTTTATTCTATTTTGGAAAGCCGTGACCATGTCGTCTACCAATATTTTTTGCAATTCCGTTGACAGCACATTAATGTTTTCTTTGAAAACCTTAGCCATTTTATCTTCCAATTCTTTTCTGTGCTTAAATGTAATGTTTTGATTCAAGAGTTTTCCTCCATTTCTAAGAAATGAAATGGATATGACTACTTAACTAACTTATGAACCCGAAATACGAATTTCAAATTCACATCTGCTAAAAGAAGAACATTTTTATTTTCAGTTATGCTATTGTTTCGTTGCCGGATGATGAAAAGGCATTAGCTTGACATGTGGATGAAATCTCAGAGTTACTCGGACGGC
>JACUTN010000049.1 GCA_014859805.1 Candidatus Bathyarchaeota archaeon | reverse complement strand
TTCAGCATTCAATGTTCCAACCGATGCAAAACCCCACGCTCCGTTCACAAGCACGCGCAAAGCAACTCCATTTTCAATCCCCTGCTTCGCCGCTTCAACCCGTTCTTCCTTAAGCGTAAGCATAGTTTTGAAAAGTTTCTGTGCACGGGCTTCAGCATATTCAGCTCCGAATTTTTGAACTGCAACATCCATGGTCTTACGCAAAACGTCTTTCAAGATTTCTCCTCTTCCAACACACAAGTTTTTGAAGGAAATCTATTCGAAACGGCTTTATAAAATTGTTATGCTTTCTTTTCCAATATGAACTTGGATTAAACTGGAAACGAATTGACAAAATGGGCTGTCTTAATTAAATATGGAAATGGAATGCTTTATGCTTTCTGCCTAAGCAATCTTATTTGACCCACAAAATCCTGCTCTTCCTGCATTTTCTCCAATTCAAGTCTGCGAAGCAAACCATAACTGGAGTACATGTCCTCCAAAATCTTTCGCTCAACAACATACGCCCCTGAACTTAAAAACTCTTCAAGTCCCTTCGCAAACACATCAATTTTCTCAGCTATCTCACCCCGCTTCACCGAATAATTACTTTCCAAATGTCTATATATCAGCCGTGTAGCCTCCTTTCCAAAAACCTGATTCAAAACACGATCCACAATTTTCAAGATTTTGTCTCCGCCATTGTTATTTACTTGTTCATTTGTGCTTCTCATAATTGTCACAGCATATTATCGTGCGTATTGCGACTTAATAAGTATTGTTGTAGAACTGTTAAACACATACACACATTAACAAACATGAATATTCATTATCGCATGAAGTCTGTAAGGTTCAGCTGTTGAACTCTTTCGGGGGCAGGTTCGCTGTGAAAGTTTTCTTCAAAAATGATGAGTTTCCCGTAAACGCCGTCGTATCCAGGTATGACTTTTGCTTTTCCTTCTCTCACTCTGATTATTGCTTCGGCGACTTTCTCATCTACAACTTTGGTTAACGCCTGTTTTGAAGCTTCCATCACTACTGTGTATTCATTGCCGAATTTTTCAATAAGCTCATTATAAATGGTCCACACTTTTTGGGTGAATGGAGAACTGACGCCTGAGACAGATGCGATGACTTCGGAGAGGGGTAGCAAACGCATGAAACCTATGGCGTTTTCAGGTTTAAACCCTGCTGGGCGGTCAGCTAGTTCTTCAACTCTTTGCTCGACGCCTTTTGTGAGTTTTCTGCGGCAGACAGGGCAGATGTTTCCGAATTTTATTGCTTCTTGCGGGGAAAGTGCAACATTACAGTGTCTATGCCCAGTCCAATGATATTTTCCGTAGGCTGGGTTTGTTTCGATTGTAAGCTTGAATCGTTCCTTATCTTTGAGGCGAATAGTATCTGTAACTTCGCGGTAACTGAGTTTTTTCAGTTCGAAGACGTTGGCTTCTCTTCCGATGCGCCATGGCCAGAAACTGTGGCTGTCGCTGTTTGAAACTAGAGTGAATTTGTCAAGTTTGCTTAGACGCCAGTTCATTGGGGGGTCTGATGAAAGTCCCGTTTCTAAAGCGTGAATGTGTTTTGTCATGTCTTGGTAGCATTCTTTAACGCTGTTGAAGCCGCTGAATGCGCCGAAGAGGCTGAACCATGGTGTCCATACGTGGGCTGGAAAAATCATGTTTCTGTTTGAAGCTTCCATGACTTCTTCAACTAAGTGTGGAGCGTTCATGTTTAACGTTGGTCTGCCGTCCACCGTTAGGCTACCGTATTTTGATAATCTATTGTTAATTTGAACAGCTGTTTCTATGCTAGGGGTCAAAATGACGTGGTGAATCTTCTTAACACTGTTTTCATAGGTGAACATTGTGCTTACTTCTGTGGTTATCATAAAATATACGTGGGACTCTGGGGTTTTGGCTACTTTGTACAAGTCGGCACCGGGTTCTTCAACTAGTGTTTCTTGCATTTCTCTGAGCCATTTTGGATGTGTAAAGTCTCCTGTGCCTATGATGTTTAATCCTTTGATTTTGGCGAAACGAGCAATTTCTTGTATGTGCATTCTTTTGCTTGTGGCACGGCTGTAACAGCTATGAATGTGTAGGTCAGCTATAACCCTCAAGTTTTCCGCCACTATCCTCTTCTTTAGCCACATACTTCTCAAAAAGCTTCTCCCAATCAACCTTAAACATAACAACAAAAACAATTATTAACAAAACTAATGCAAGAACCGTGCCAATCAACGCGGATATCCAATCACTCTCCACACCAAAAATGTCTCTAATAATTTCTACTGAAAAGCGTCCACTGTAAGCCACGATGAAGTTCATGCAGATCTTCCCTATTAAAGCAGGAACAAGCGCTCGAACAAGACTGTAACGTATAACGCCTAAAGGGATGAAGAGTAAATCATCTGGCAAAGGTGTCAAGGCAAAAAGGAAAATTACAATCGGTCCGAACTTGGCAAAAAGCTTCATAAGAAACTCCATTTTCTTCTTGTACTTCTCACCGATGACTCTTCTGCCGCCGAAACCGAGTAAATAGCCTGAAAACTCGCCGAAAGCCGACCCTATTCCTGCTGCAACAGCAATCCATATAGGCTCAAAAACCCAAGCTTCTCCAACCTTAAGCCCTCCAAGAGCGAAAATAACAACCGTGTACGGAATTGGAAAAAAAATTGACGACGCACCAATTAAGCCGATTAAGAAAATCCCGAAATACTCGTATTGAACAGCAAGACTCTTCATCCACTCAATCAATTGCTGAATAATATCCGTAAACTGCAACGTGAAAGCTTTTCTCCTTTCTCACTGATTTAAGGGGTAGAGTTTAAAGAGATTGCCATCGTAAGCAATCATCACATTTAAATCGAAGCATGATTAACAGAAAACTTCAAGGTTCTACAAGAAGGATTAAAATTGACAACGAAAAAAGAACCGATCTGGATAGCAAGAGACTTTTCAAAATGCAGTGGATGCAGAAAATGCGAAATAGCATGCTCGCTTTTCCACGAAAACCGCATATGGCCAGAAGCCTCAAGAATAAGAGTTTTCATGCTGGTCCCAGGCCTAGAATTTCCCCACTTCTGTGCACAATGTGAAGATTACCCATGTGTTGAAACTTGCCAAGTGAAGGCCTTGTCAATAGACTCCAAAACAGGCGCTGTCTTAGTGGATGAAGAAAAATGCACTGGCTGCGCACAATGCATCGACGCTTGTCCTGGAAGAGTTCCACACATGCATCCAACGGAAAATCACATTTTGATTTGCGACTTATGTGGCGGCGATCCTCAATGCGTCAAAGTCTGCCAAGAAGGCAAATGGAACGTGTTAAAAACTGTTTCGAAGAAAAATTATGCCTACAAGCTCTATGCACGCACACCGGAAGAGATAACACAGGACTTGGCTGTTAAAATGTATGGGGAATTAGGAGAGGAATTCCTATGACTTTCGGCTACACTGGAAAGTTTCTGGAAGTTGACCTTTCAACGGAGAACATTAAAGAGATAAAATTTGATGATGAAGTTTTGGGAGAGTACATTGGTGGGAGAGGTTTTGCAGCAAAAATTCTTTGGGACAGATTAGGCAGCAAATGGGAAACAATAAACCCGCTTGGACCAGAAAACACACTTCTATTCTTAACCGGACCGTTGACAGGTTTTTTCCCCGGCGGAAGAATCTGCGTGTCTGGGAAGTCTCCGCAAAGCAACGGGGTTGTAGGCTCCACGGTCGCTGGAGAATTCGGCGTTGAGTTGAAATGCGCTGGTTACGACGGCATCATAATAACGGGTGAAGCTGAAAAACCCGTCTATTTATTCATTAAAGATTCCGACGTTGAGATCAGGAATGCCAGCCACGTTTGGGGTAAAGACGCAAAACAAACAGTTACGTTGCTCACGAAAGAATGTAGAGGGCTTTTGAAGAAGCGTTTTCCGCATTACGGCGAATGGAAAGAACCGTCAATCTTGTATGTTGGTCCTGCAGGAGAAAACAAAGTTCGAACAGCAATTGTTGGAGCCAAGTGGACTCATGCTGCCGGTTACGGCGGTTACGGTGCAGTTATGGGTTCCAAAAAGCTCAAAGCAATAGCTGTTAAGGGCACTGGACCACTACCAGAAGTTGCTGACATGGAAAAAGTGAAACAGCTAACGCAAGTGATATGCGAAGATGTTTATGAAAATGAGTTGTGGAGACGATGGGGAACAGGGTCTGCTGGATACGAAGTAGGTGCAACAACAAGTTCTGAACCAATACGGAACTGGCAGGAAGAGTGGCATGATGAAAAAAGCTTTGGCGTTGACAAGTTCGAGAATAGAGTTTGGATAAAACCTTACTGGGGTGACTTCGGCTGCCCAACCACATGCTTAAAAATCGCAATGGTCAAGACTGGACGATTCAAAGGAGCAATCACAGATAATCCAGACTACGAATTACAAGCGTATTTGGGCACAAACTTCGGAATATTCACTCCAGAAGAGAACGTGTTTTTGTCGTCACTCATTGACGATTTAGGTTTATGCGGCATACAAACTGGAAATCTGCTTGGTTTCGTTGGTGAACTGTTCCAGAGAGGAATATTGACAAAACAGGATTTGGACGGTTTAGAGCCTAAATGGGGAGATGCTGAGGCATTTGCAGCTTTAGCCAGAAAAATTGCTTTTAGAGAGGGAATAGGTGATATGCTTGCGGAAGGGACTTATCGTGCAGCTTTAAAAATTGGGGAGATGAAGAATGTCGATGTGTTGCAGTATGCTGTGCAGTGTAAGGGCATAAGCCTTGGCGCTCATGGAATCCGTAGCGGAAAAGACTATCCCGAGATCATTTCTTATGCGTGCTCAGTTCAAGGCGGAGACCACACGTCCGTCGCCTGTCTACCACTGGACGATTCCAGAAGCGAGTTGATCATGATCTTTCACGATTCAGCAGTGTACTGTTACTTCAACATTTTCGGAATACCGCGCAACCTCAAATTCGAATTTTACAAGGCAGTAACAGGCTTAGAACTAACACAAGAACAATGGGTTAACACAAAAGCACTAAGAATATTGCAACTACAAAGAGCCATGCTTCTATTAGGCGGCCCAGACCTCAAATGGAAACCAAAAATCCACGATGAAAACCCAGCTAGATTCTACGAACCATTACCTTCTGGACCTTACAAGGGAAAAACCGTTGACAAAGCCAAGTTTGAAGAAGATAAAAAAAGGTATTATGAGGCGGTTGGCTGGGACGAGAATGGTATACCAAAATCCATGGTTCTTAGAAAACTCGGACTGGAAGATGCAGACAAGGCTTTAGAAAAACTACGTTGAACTTCTTCTTACATCACTAACCAAACCAAAGGCAGTCTGAAAAGGGAAGAATTACACGAATTGGAATGCTCCGGCCGGGATTTGAACATGAACTTACCAGTAAAAATATGCCCAAGATATGCTTGGCAAGAGTTTCGAAAGTATCCAAAGATACCCAATAACCTATCTCGAGTCCTTCATACTTTTGGTATTCTTAACAATCAACCAGAATCCCGAAACGCAGGTCAAATCCTTCGCTGTCCACAAATTTAGGCAAGATTCAAGCAACTTTTAGACAATAATTTTGTTAGAAATGGCATGAAACCTGCCTTTCAAATAGCATGCGCTAAAATTTTTCGTAAAACTTAAGAGAAATCCGTAAGACTGTGAGATTGTGATGGAGTATGTCTAAGGGCAATGAAATTTTGGAAGAGTTGAAGCGGATAAGAGAGTTGCTTGAGCCTAAGCCTGCTCCGCCATCGCCAAAGGGCTTGTGAAATGAGTTCATGGATTTTTTTGAAATACGGTTTTACTTTCTCAAAAACGTTTTGCGTTTTCAAGGCCTATGGCGATTTTGTGCACTATGTGCTTCCTTTCCTTAATTCTTTCTTCATTTTTTCTTCTTGGCTAATGTGAATGCGACCAAAATGCCATCACCGCTCTAAATGGAGGGGTCTTCGGAGATCATCATGACGCATTTTGATTCGCGTGAACTAAAAATAAGCTTAAAGCAATTGAAAGTGAAGTTGAGAAGTTTAAGGAAAACTTCCTGATTTTCAAGTTGTTGAAAGAGAGAAAAGAGAAGCTTAAACTCTGTTTCATACGCTTTCTCCTACGTCGCTCGCGCATTATAGTTTGAATCAAGATTTAGGTTCATGATTTTCAGTTGAGAAATCATAAATATTTGTTGGTTTTGAGAGGGTGTTGTGATAAAAATGAAAAGTGAACACATTCTTGCATTGGTAACCTTGATTTTAGGGATTCTCGGTGGTGTGCTTTTGTGTAAGGATGCTGTTAACGTTGCATTAAAACTCTTTGAGGGAAGCAGGCACATTAGTGTCGTATCAATAATGCTTGTTGTAATAGGCATCATAGTGATAATTGCCAGCGCTATGCTTTGGGTAGGACGTTACTTGGTGGGAGGGGTGATAAACATAGTTCTAGGGATAATCACCGTTTTCTACGGGAAAGACGCTGAAGGTTTAATGAT
>JACUTN010000048.1 GCA_014859805.1 Candidatus Bathyarchaeota archaeon | reverse complement strand
CAACATCAAGCTTTATTGCGAATTCCTCAGGCATTTTGGCGAACTGTCCCAAAAAAAATGTTAAATAAGACGCGTAATGACCATCTCTTGCGCTTGTTTTGAATGGTCCGTGAGGTGTTGGGCTGCCCACAACTATTTTTCCTTCAAATGTGCCATCTTTCTTTATGAATTCTTTGAAGAATTTCTGTATTTGTTTATCCATGCTTAGAAGCGAAAGCCGCTGTATCGTTTTATATCCTAGTGGAAGCTCTATTCCAAACGCTGGCGAAACCGCCTTATAGTATTTTGCTGTTGCCCCCTTCTTCTCTTCTTCTCTGGTGACAGCTATGGCTCCAGCCTTTGCCAGCTTCCTTATGTGATAGTATACTTTCTGCTCATGGATACCCAGCTTTTTGGCTATTTCCATTGGATACATTTCCTTTTGAGAGAGCATGACTAAAATTTTCCAACTAAGCTTGTTCAAGATCATCTTCAGTTTTTGCGGATCCTTGACTATCATGATTTCTTTAACTTTTTGTTTTTTGTCTTCTTCGTGAAGCAACAGTTTTTTGCTCATGGCTTTTCATATGCATAAAATACGACAGTAATTTATTAATACTCACTCGATCACAAACTTGGTACGTCTTTATAATTTAGAAACAGGATAACTGTGAAGAGATAGAGAATGTTCAGAGAACGTCTAAAGGAAAATGTTACTCCTATAACCTACGAAGTATGGTCTCCTAAAGGCTGCGAAGTAAACCGGCACCTTGAAGCTGTGTCAAAATTCAAAGACAAATTAGATGCAGTAAACGTACCTGACAACCCCTTATCCACCTTAAGGGTCTCATCTGTGGCATACGCCAAAATCGTAATGGACCATCTGAAAATAGATGCAATACCGCACATAAACTGCAGGGACAGAAATCTCCTAGCCCTTCAATCAGACATTTTAGGCGCCCATTTGCTGGGAATAAGAAACTTGTTCATCATAAGAGGCGATAAGCCATTAGGAAGACAGGAGAAGGCTAAAGGAGTTTGGGAAGTTACGTCTGCAGAGCTTTGCAAAATAGTCAAAAGCTTGAATGAAGGCTTTGCATACTACAATGAACGTCTCATCAAAATCAATGGGAAAACAGACTTTTCCGTAGGCGGAGCCATAGTATTTGACAGAAAAAACGAAGTGAAAATAATTTCTAAAAAAATCGAAGCTGGATTTGACTTTTTCCAGTCGCAAATAACCTTCAACCATGAGACGGTGCTAAACTTCTTTCAAGAAGCTGAAAAAGAAGGACTAATCATAAACAAGCCAGTTCTAGTCGGCTTGTCTCCTCAACCATCAGAGAAGGCATTAAATAACGTTCTCAAATTTCTGCACACGAAAATTCCTGAACAATCCTTGAATAAGTTGAAGCGGAGTGATGATTTTGCAAACGAATTGATAATGATGTGTTTGGAGATTGCTGACGAGGTGAAATCAGCTCTTTCTCCTAGATACAAAATAGGCTTCCACATAATGCCCTTGGGTTGTGATGATTTGGGAAGAAAGCTTGTCGAGGAGTTGAGAAGGTAAATGATCGGCTGTTACGTGACAGGAGTGCTTCCGCGATCAAGCAAACTAATAGAAAAAACAAGAACATATGAAAGGGGAAAAATCAGCGAAAAAGAACTCGAAGAATCTTTCGAAAAAGCCACCGAAAGCGCTATAAAAGCTCAGATTTCCGCGGGATTGAATTACATTACTGATGGAATGTTGAAATGGCAAGACCTGTTTAGACCGTTCACTGAGAACTTGAAAGGAATAACTGTTGGAAGCCTCACAAGATGGTTCAACAACAACACCTTCTATAGACAGCCGATCATAACAGATTACGTTGAACGAGAAAAAGGCGTAGTCAACAACATGATGCAGCTTGAGAAGTTGCCCAAAAACCTTCCTTGGAAAGCCATTTTGCCCGCTCCGTACACGTTTGTCTCCCTTTCAGAAAACCAATATTACAAAGATGAAGCAGAATTCATGTTCAAATTCGCTGAAATAATAAACGAGGAGATAAAAAGCTCGGCTGAAATAGGCTTCAGCTACATACAACTAAGCGACCCAGCCTTAGTCTATGAACCGTTAGCACCTAAGTTTAGAAAAGACAAGTTGGCACTTGTGAATGATGTATTAGAGACAGCAGTCAAAGGAACGTCAGTTAAAACGTGTCTCCAAACATTCTTCGGCGATTTCTCAAAAATTTTACCCGAAGCCTTAGACTTTCCAGTAGATCATTTAGGAATTGACTTATACGAAACTGATTTTGAGAAGTTAAAAGAATACAGCTTTGAGAAGGGTGTTGCCTTAGGTTTAATAGACTCTAGAAGTTCACTCGTTGAGGAACAAGATGAACTAGTTGCAGCTGCCAAAGAAATAATCGAATCTATATACCGCTCTGGAATGGAGGAAGTTTTCATTTGTCCGAACTGTGATTTGGATTTTCTGCCATGGGAAAGGGCAGAGGAGAAAATGAAAGTTATCAGCAGCGTGACTAAACGTCTCAGAGAGGAGTTCTAATGAACAAACTGTTTCCGACACAAGAGGTAGGAAGTCTAGCCAAGCCAAGATGGAGAATCAAAGGGTACAGAGGAAAACCGCTGTCAAAGGAGGAGATAGCTGAGGCTGTGGACTGGGGGAGAAAACTGGGAATCGAGAATCTAGGGGAACTGGTTAAGTTATTGAGCAAAGGCGATTCCGCAGGTAGGAAAAGCGCCTTGCTTGAATGGTCTGCTAAATATGCCATTCGATTTTTTGAAACAGCAGGCTTAGACATCGTTTTTGACGGAGAACAATGGAGATCAGAAATGTACGAACATGTCATAAGAAAGACCGCTGGTTTCAAGTTTTTGGGATACGTAAAATCTTTTGACTACAGGTACTTCAACAAGGCAGCATGCATAGACAAACCAAAATATGCAAAATCCTTCTATCTTGACGAGTTTCTATTCACAAAAGAAAATACTAAAAAAGAAATAAAGGTACCATTCACAGGAGCTTATACGCTTGTTGATTGGACCTTTAACGAGTACTACGAGAAAAAATTTAGCGGAAAAATCAGAGACTTTAAGAGAAGGAAGTTCGAGGCTAAGAGGGATTTTCTCTTCGACTTGATAAAAGAGGTTATAAGACCAGAAATCAGCAAGTTGATAGATGCTGGTGCAAAGTGGATTCAAATAGATGAGCCTGCAGCAACAACTAACCCAGCCGATGAAGAAATGAAGCTGTTTGTGGAATCTTTCAATGAAACAGTTAAAGGTTTTAACTGCGTCTTCAGCCTACACAACTGCTACAGCAACTATGAAGTTTTAGCTAGACACTCTTGCGAACTGCGAAATTGCAGTCAATTGTCTCTTGAATTCGCAAACAGAGACAGCAGACAAACGGGGACGGGAAATGAAAGAACAGGGTACAATTCAATAAAACTGTTTGAAGAACACAGTTTTCAGGGAAATTACGGTTTAGGCGTAGTAGATGTGCACACCAATTTTGTTGAGCCGCCAGAACTTGTCAGAGACAGGATACTCTATGTTGTAGAGATTATTGGTGATCCTAGCAGAATATATGTGAGCACAGATTGTGGCTTGAGAACGAGAACGTGGGAAATTAGTTTCCGAAAGCTTAAGAACATGGTTTTAGGGGCTGAACTGGCTAGGAAAGCTCTAGAATAAGGAACCTTTATAAAAATTCTGTTAGAGCTTTTACAAAAGCACCCATATTTAGGGTCAAGTTTTCGTGTAACATGGAAAATTGCTTACTAAAAACTTTTTAGAATTGGAATTTTTGTACTAAAAAAGCTTATACATATCGAAGAGACTAGATAGAGCTTGCCTAAAGTTCAAAAGTCACGCGATGAGGTTTAGAAATGTGTGGGATATTTGGTTGTGTCTTGAAGAATGGCAATGCTGCTCCTATAATACACGCTGCTTTGAAAAGGCTTGAATATCGTGGCTATGACTCTGTGGGAGAAGCAACCCTGTACAACGGTAAGCTCTACATAAAAAAAGACCAAGGAAAAATCGACGAAGTCCATAAAATCCATAATCTAGACGATTTGCCTGGAAACCTTGGAATTGGACACACAAGATGGGCTACGCACGGTGCACCATTGGAAGTTAATGCGCATCCCCATGTTGATTGTAGTGGGCAGATAGCTGTTGTCCATAACGGAATCATAGAGAACTTTGTTGAGTTGAAGTTGGAACTGGAGAACCGCGGTCATGTTTTCAAGTCTAAGACTGACACTGAAGTAATAGCTCACCTTATCGAGGAAAATTTGAAAACTAATCCTTCATTAAGCCTTGTTGATGCTGTACTTGAAACCGTGAGGAAACTTGATGGTTCATACGCAATTGCTGTGATTTCAACGAGGGAACCTGACAAGGTAATATGTGCCAGACATGAAAGTCCACTCGTTATCGGCGTAAATGAAAACGCATTTTATTGCGCTTCTGACATCCCGGCGTTTCTGCCTTTAACCAACAGGGCAGTTATAATTGAGGACGGCGAGCTTGTTGTTCTCACGCGGGAAGGCTTTGAGATTAGGAAAATCGCTGATTCAAGCGTCGTTATGCGGGAACCTAAGCTTTTTGATTGGACACCTGAAATGGCTGTAAAGCAAGGTTATCCACATTTTATGTTGAAGGAAATCCATGAGCAACCAGCTTGTCTGCGGAACACGCTTAGGTTGCAGGAGCATTACCTTGATTTGATGGCGACTTTTCTTGATCGTGCCCGTGAAGTATTCTTCGTGGCTTGCGGAACATCCTACCACGCTTGTTTGGCTGCATCCTACATGTTTTCCAAGCTTGCTTTCTTACCAACCTATCCAGTTGTAGCTTCAGAATTCATTGAGCAACACGGAAAATCAGTTAACATAGACAGCACAATCTTGACAGTAAGCCAATCCGGCGAAACAGCAGACACTTTAGCCGCGGTAAACTGTGCTCGCGAAAGAGCAGCAACAGTTCTCGGATTAACCAACGCCATTGGCTCAACTTTGACAAGGGTTGCACGAGTATACATCGGCCAGCAGTCTGGTCCAGAAATAGGGGTAGCGGCAACGAAAACGTTCACCTCACAACTTTCAGTGCTGGCTCAGATGGCCCTAAGACTTGCAAAGAAAAGGGGTAAAGTTTCACAGGATGAAATGGATTTTCTTGCGGAAAAACTGGAGCAGCTGCCAGACACTGTTGAAACCATAATTCAGACACAAGAGGAGAAAGCAAAGCAGATTGCAAAGAAATACAAGGATGCCACAACATTCTTTTTCCTAGGCCGTGGAATAAGCACAGCCACAGCCTATGAAGGTAGACTGAAACTCATGGAAATAGCTTATGCACCGTCTATAGCCTTCCCAGCTGGAGAAAGCAAGCATGGACCCATAAGCCTTGTGGAACATGGGTTCCCTGTCGTTTTCATCTGTCCAAAGGATGGAACACACAGAACATTGATAGGCAATATTATGGAGATGAAGGCTAGAGGGGCTTCAATAATTGCCGTGATTGAGGAGGGCGATGAAGAAATTAAGAAGTTGGCTGATGATTATGTAGAAGTGCCTAAAGGTATCCCTGAGGTTTTGTCGCCGATACCCTTCGTTGTTCCGTTACAGCTTCTGGCATACTATGTAGCTGTTGAGAGAGGTCACAACCCAGACACTCCGAGGAACCTAGCGAAATCAGTTACTGTGAAATGATTTCTCTTTTTATTCTACATCTTTCTTTCAAATACAAACACGTTAAAAAGGTCTATCCCACAATATTTCATTTGGTGCTTTGATTTGGACAAAAAAGATTGGGAAAGACTCGTTGAAAATCTGGTGAAGGAAGGCATTCTACGCTCGCCAAAGGTTATCAAAGCCATGCGTTCGGTGCCTCGTGGAGATTTTCTTCCAGAGAACATGCAGTCTTACAGTGCTGTGGATACGCCGCTTCCAATCGGGTTTGGGCAGACTGTTTCGGCGCCACATAGCTTGGCTTTGATGCTGAGTTAGGCGAGACATGGTTTCAATAATGAATGAAGCCCTACAACTGGAAGTCGGCAACAAAGTGCTGGAAGTTGGAGCGGGTTCGGGATGGCACGCCGCAACCATAGCTGAGGTAGTTGCATCCAGCGACACGCCTAGAAGTGGGTGGGGTCACGTTTACACAGTAGAGATAATTCAAGGTTTAGCTGAATTTGCTAGAAGAAACATTATGAAAGCTAGATACGGCGACCGTATAACCATAGTCTGCGCAGACGGCTCCATGGGCTATTCTGAAAGGGCTCCCTACGACAGAATTCTCGTAACCGCCGCTGCACCGGATGTTCCAAAGCCTCTAATTGAACAGTTAAAGCCCAACGGAATAATGCTGATCCCTGTTGGAAGCATGCACCTATTCCAAACACTCATGAAAATCACAAAAGAAACAAACGGAAAAATTACGAAGGAAAACCTTGGTGGAGTTGCCTTTGTCCCATTAACAGGGCGTTACGGTCACACACTTTAACATGTTTTTATGCAGCTAAACTAAAGGAATGAAAACTCATG
>JACUTN010000047.1 GCA_014859805.1 Candidatus Bathyarchaeota archaeon | reverse complement strand
CGACTGCTGCGCCCCGTAGGGCCTGGGCCCTTGTCTCAGTGCCCATCTCCGGGCTTCCGCTCTCACGGCCCGTACCGGTTAAAGGCTTGGTGAGCCGTTACCTCACCAACAACCTGATCGGTCGCGGCCCCCTCCTTGGGCGACGCCTAGAAGCATGGTCTAAACGTCCTTTGAGCGAGAATCCATTCCAGGAGTTCTCACTTATCAGGGATTAGCCCCAGTTTCCCGGAGTTGTCCTTGTCCCAAGGGCAGGTTAGCCACGTGTTACTGAGCTGTGTGCCGCGTCTCTTCCATAGCTTGGAGACGCTCGACTAGCATGTCTTAGTCCCATCCCGATAGCAGTGGGGTCCGGCAGGATCAACCGGAGTTAGGATGCTATTGGTTGTACAACGCAAAACCGACTGGATTTGGAGGGAATAACCACTTTTTGCCAAAGCCCATTTCAGACCTAAACCATGTGAGCTTTAGGTCCACATGTTTGTTCCCGCAATTGGAGGTCAACCATCCTCATTCTGTAGGGCTGTTTTACGCCTTTATAGTCGGGGTTGAGCCGCCGCTGTTTGATTGCGGGGTTGGCTTTCATTCGCCAAAATGAATTCGAAGGCGTCATAACCAATATAAGTGTTTCTTTTCACTCTAATATACGTTACCTTTTGCTTTTCCACGTTATAGGTTACTTTACTTTCCTGAAGAACATTAGCATGTCTTTCTCGCATACGTATTCGAAGCCGACAAGATCTGGGCCTAAGCGCTCTCTCTATACTTGAAGCTCTTTGTGTAACTCTACGACTTCCATGGTTTTCATCCACAACCTTTTGAAAGCATCCCAACCAAAGACGGCATCCACTTTCTTCTTATTAATCAGTGCCTTTACTCGCTCGCGTGCACAATTCGGAGTTTTGGCGAATTGATGTTCTTTTAGATCCCTAGTCTAGTGAGTTTGTCGAAGCGCGCGCACTAGGGTTTTTAATCTTTCGACATCGTTCTTTTGAACCTTAAATAGGTAACCATAGCGACATAGGGGATCGATCACCGCTTTTCTTAGGTTTTCGTCGTAAACTAGCGGGTATAGCCTGCATCCTTCAGGTCGATGGGGATATATTCCACATCGCTCTTCTATGAGAAAAACACATCGTCCAGAGTTGTTTTTTAAACGCCATTCCCCATCTGTTTTCACTGCGAAGCACTCGAGTTCATAGCCGAGTTTCAGGATTCTATTTAAATCAAGATTGGAAAGAGGCATCCTCGTCTCTAAGCAACACTCCACACATTTATGTCTCACACAGACCATACCGCTTGCCAACGAGTGTCTCACCTCTTCCAGTTTCGTCATGTTCCTCTCTCTAAGTCTACTCTACGCGCACTGAATATTATTTAGTGATTGATTTAAAAGCGCTAGCGTTGGAAAGTTCATCGCGTGTGTGTGTTATCCAAAAGGTGAGTTTCATGTGAATTAGCATGACTTTAGTGACAATGATAGGATTCCGTGCTTCCTATTACACTAAGTTTTCCATTTTTTGTTATCCTTAACTGCTGTTCGCCTTTGAACATGGATGTACGTGCGTTCTCGATCTGGATAATATCGCCTTCCGAAATGGAGCTTATCTGTTCGTTCCATAGACATAGTTTAGTGTTTCCAGTTTCATCTGCTATCAAAGCGTTGGTTACCGCGGCGTAATTACCAAATCTTGTAAAAACGCATTTGGGTTTCGGGATTTCCAGAACCTTAGCCCTCAAGTTGATCTGCTTCATCCCTGTTCTTAAGTCTGCTACGTGAAGAGAGTGCGACCTTCTATTAGCTTTCTTAAATAAGTATCTGCGGATCAAGTCAGTATTTCGTGAATGTGCAATCGGATTAGTTTCTTTCAGAAGGAAATTATTCGGTATGGGAAATTGCGCAATGACCTTGTGCCCTCTTGTTACCAAGAAGATAGCCTTGTCGCGCATTTTCTTGCGACATGCAATTAAAAGGTCTTCACATGTGGACTCTCGGTTTTCCCAAGCCGAGATTAAAGCATGAAAAAACTGGTCAGGATCAACCTCATATTTTATTGAAAGAAAAGCGAGGTATTCACCGATTGTTGCTTTGTTTCGCAATGTTCCACTACTCTCTTGTAAGCATTATTTCTATTGTCGAAACCATCCTTGCCCTGTTTTCTCCTTCTCTTGCTGGCATTTCCTCTGTTCCTATCGCGATTTTGCTTACTTTCAAGTCTTTCATGAAGCGCCTTCTAGTTATTTCGGCTGTGTCAACTGCTGTTGTTATTGCTCGTCCTCGAGCTTTCAAAGTTATTTCTTTAGCGTTTGGTGCCGATAGGCTTGTGATGATCGCTAGAACATAGCTCATTGGTGGTTTGCTTCCGACAAAAACAATGTTCTCTTTGACTTTCTGAGTCCGCGGGGCTTTTTCGGGCTTTTCCTCTTTAACAGTTTCTTCTGTCAGTTTCTTTTCTTCTTTTTCTTCTGCCATTTTGTTCTCCCTCCTTCTTCATGTCTTTTGAGTGTCTTAATAGTACTACGGTGCTTTGAATTTTGGGCACGATTTAAATCAGGCTTGCACTAACTCTCCGATTGCGAACCTGCTTCCAACTCTTGTTATTTTAAACTTCGCGTGCTCTCCTTTTTTAGTGTTTGGCACAAATATGATGAAGCCTTCGATTTTTGCGATGCCGTCGCCTCTCGTGCTTATATCCTCAATTTCGGCTTCATATTCTTTATCAAGTTCAACTGGTTTCTTCACGTTGAATCCAGGTTTACGGCTTCCGAATCTGTATGACATTTTGTCAACTCGGTTGATTTGCCAGCTAGAATTGTCCTAAGAAACGTAAAACCGTCTGTAATGATTCTACCTTTTTTTCGGAGCCTAGCTGCTCAACCATTGAGATAGCAGCTTCGCTTATTAACCTTTGTACACGCGAAGAACCTTTTCAAAGTCTCTGATCTCGGGGTTCTTTTCATCTTTTCGATTAAAGGTTAGCGGGGGCTGTCTAGGAGATTGTAACCTAGTGATCTCTTGCGTGCATTCTCCGCTTTGTTAACCCAAGGCTTAATAGTGGGTGCTTGGACTTCGCTTATAAGAAGTGATTTTTCATGTCGAAAGCTAAAGCCACAATAAGGATAGAAAATGTTGTTGCCGCTGTAACCTTGAACCAGAGAATTGATTTAAACGCTGTTGTGAAGGCCTATCCAGGCGTAGAGTATCGTCCCAAACAGTTTCCAGGTCTAGTGTTTAGACTGAAAAGACCGAAGACAGCCACCTTGATTTTTAACTCTGGAAAAATGGTGTGTACAGGTGCAAAATCCGAGAAGGAAGCTCGTAGAGCAGTTAAGAAGGTGGTTAAAGAACTGAAAAAGGGCGGGATAATAATCATTGGCAAACCTGAGTTGAAAATCGTGAATATTGTGGCCTCTGTAAGTTTGGGAGGGATAATAGACTTGGAAAAAGCGGTACGTCCCCTAGGAAAGACGATGTATGAGCCTGAACAGTTTCCGGGATTGATATATAGAATGGATGAACCTAAGGTTGTTATGTTGTTGTTTGCAAGCGGCAAACTAGTTTGCACAGGAGGCAAAAAAGAACAAGATGTTTACGATGCGGTGCACAAGATCCACAGAATTTTAGAGGAAAAACAGCTTATATTCTATGAATAGATTTCCATGAAACTTCAACCTCACACGCTTTCATCCTTTTTATTTGAACTTAGTTAATTTGCTTACACGTTCAGAAATTCTTTCATTCTCGCAGATTGTTTGTTTCAGTTTTTTGGCTCTGGAGACATTATAGGCATGTGTAATGTTAAAAGAAGCTTTTATAATCATTGTAGGATGTTGAAAACGTTGATTATTCACGTTAAATTGATGCACACGAATATGTTAAAGGAGATATTTATAGAGCAATCTGCATTAATCTCGAGGCGATATTTATGTCGGAAAAAATGCCAAAATTTGAAATATACAAAGATGCTGCTGGAAAATTCAGATTTAGATTGAAAGCTCCTAACGGTGAAATCATAGCCTCTGGTGAAGCTTACGAGTCAAAAGACGGATGCAAGAACGGAATAGCGTCAATTAAGGAAAACGCTCCAAAAGCTGAAATCGTTGACACGACACAGTAGAAAAGCCTTCAATCATCAGGCTTTTACCCACCTTTTTTTTGCCAGTTGAAACCAACTTGACTATTCTTCAGAGTGGAATGGAAAAATGGGATTTTTGCGGGAGATATCTCCATTTACACTATTAATATACGTTTGGGGGTAGTTTTCTACATTATGGGTTGGGGGTACAATTGCGATCGGCTCCCTTAGTTGTTGGAAGCATGAGGATCTTAAAAAAAAGGAAATGTCAACGCGGACACAGCAACCTGTTTGAATAGAACCCTAATGACTTGTCATGGTATAAAATCAACTACAAGCAAATCGTCACTGTCAATAACGGTGACTCAGATCCTTTCAAGCGATTTAAGCCTTTCAGAAAAGCCAAAGACAAAATGCACAAGTATCCAGGTTTCTTAGTTTCTGAACAACTTCTAGAGAGAGAAAAATCACTCTTTTTCTTTTTTTTCTTTCAGCGCACGCTTTATCATGTGGGCTATCCAAGCATCTGGATTCTTGTATCTTACTTCAGGTCCAGCTTCCCATACTGCTTCTAACAGTTTGTGGAAATCTTCATGGGATAATCTCTTTTTCAACGTAAAGCCCACATAATTATGTTAGAACTCGGATAGTCATAAATCAAATTGCTAACGCAAGAACATGTCAAAGATTGGAATATGTAAGATTTAGTGAGAGGATCTCGCGTGCTCGATGATGACTCGTAACTATCTTTAGTCTTTTTCGATAATAGAGATTCTGACTTCACAATCGTTAAAAACGTACAAGACAGTTTCTATTTCTGGTTTTCATATTGAGTGCGAAATCTGAATCTGAGAACGGAAGTAGCGCTATTTGGATATTCACAATTTTTGTGTTTCTGCTGTGTCTTGTTGCTGTCCATGCTCTCATCGAATTCGTAATCAATGGTCCTTCAGTGAACATTAACATTCTCTCTATCATTGGTGGAACACTTTATGTCTCTGCTCTTGCCTATCTCTTATTATCCGTTTTGGCAGCGTCTGTATCTATTGGTTGCTTTTGCTCACACATTATTTGTAAGTTAAAAAAAACTGGTGCCAATGTAGCATTTGATGTTCTTGAAGCAAAGCTTGAAAATAACGAAAAGAAAATAGAACGGGCCTTAGACAAGGATATTGCAAAACTATCATTAGACCAATTCATGGTTAGTCGAGACTTGAAAAGCATCAATGCACGAATAAAAGAAAGCCAAACAATAATGGAAAAGATAGGTAAAGTTTGGGAAGCACATGAAAAGGCACTTAATAAACAAGCTATTGCTTTAAGTATTTTAGAGAAGAGACTTGAGAAGATAGGGTCACGAATTGTGCCTATACCTTGCTTAGCCGCTACATCAGATGTAAAAGAAATCACAGGTGTCGGTGAAAAAACGGCTGAATCCCTCAAGGCTGCTGGGATAGGTAGCGTTGAAGACCTCATTATTGAAGACCCAGCAATTATAGCTCAAAAGACTAACATTTCGGAGAGCAACATCGCAAAGATACAGGCTATAGCCGAATTGCTAATGATCCCTGGGATTAACTTAAAAACCGTCAAACTTCTCCAAAAGGTCGGAGTTTCTTGTGTAGAAGAGTTGGCAAGGCAAAATCCAATGCATCTATTTAAGAAGATTGCAATTATTTCTGGGAAAAAAGAGGCCAAGCCCACCTTGGAGGAATTGGCGTTACACATAAGGCTTGCACAATATTATGCTACACACGTTTGGGACACAATTCCTGTGGTCTCTTTTCCCCAAGAAATTGCGATGCGGTCAGTTAGACACTGAAACTTAGGAAAATCAAGTTTAGAAAGAGTAGAGAATGATTTGTCAAGCAACAATTGCTAGAAGAATCATTCTAAGGGTTCATGAAAGAAGTTTGTCGAATCACAAATTAAAAAGGAGAGTGTGCGGGAGACATCTCCATGGTTACTGTCAATATACGTTATTGTCCAAGATTTTCTGTTACCGTGTATTTTGTCAATTGTGCTTTCTGAAAGGTAACATTTCGTCTTTTTTTCGCAGGTGCAATTGAAACCTGTTGCTCTCTGTTGAGCGTCTACCCCCCTTATATATAGGTTGAACCAGCGAGGTTGTTGTGCTCTAGGGAGAGAGGTTCAGTGAAAGCGCGCTTTCTTGCATGCATCTTCATGGCTTGCTTCCAACAGTTGCAACGCTTCCTCTAACGACTCAGCCACTTTGCGCGCACTGTATCATGGATACAATTCCAATGGCACATAAAATTCCCGTATTGAAGAAGAGTTAAAAGTTATCAGCCAAATAACACCAAGACGCTGAGGTGTTGGCAATGGTTGAAGAAAATGAGGGTGTTGAAGAAGTATGGAGTCGATTTAAGGATTTTCAACATGTATTCTTGGCGACCATGGAAGGCGATCAACCGCGAGTCAGACCTGTAACGCTGATTAATTTCAACGGGAAATTTTGGGTAACAACAGACAC
>JACUTN010000046.1 GCA_014859805.1 Candidatus Bathyarchaeota archaeon | reverse complement strand
CGATTACAAACTGCTTATCTGTCACTGCTTCTTGAACCAGCTTTATCTTTTCGGGATCTGTTAATCTCCAGATGAGGTTTCTAACTCCCAAAGAATCCAAGGCATCTATTAGTGGCTGAGCTTTTGCCGTTTTCGCGAAAAGATTAATGGTTATTTTTTCTGCGTCGGGATATAGGAGAAATCCAGTTTCAAGGTTCTTTTCGGTTGCTCGCAACATGTTTAACCGATCAATTTTTGGTCCTTTGTGTGTAATTTCGTGAGGCAGAACTTTATTTTCCTCATAGGGATGCAAGCGTAAAGCAGCGATGAAACCTGTGCGAGTGTAGACCTTTCCGAAGAGCCTGAATTCTTGTCTGTAGATAAAAATTGCGGGTTCTTCATCCTTTTTTAGTATTCCTTCATTCATCCATTGGCTTATTCGCTGTTTGGATATTTCATATCTGTTTTCTTCAATTGGTAGGGTTAGTCGGCAGTAGTTGTACTCTGACTTTTTATAGTATTCCTTCTGCATGTTCTGATCTATTTTGTCGTAGGGTTGAGCGATTAGATTTTCGTAGTCGCCTGCTTTTTCAGTGTATCGGATGGCTTTGAATGGCCTAATTTCGACCATACGGTCCGACTCACTTGAGCTTCTCTAGTTCTTCAATCACTCTTTCAGCTACTTGGACACCCGCCCTTAGCTGCGCTTCTTTGGTTTGAGCCCCAATGTGAGGTGTTGCGTAAACATTCTCAAGCGTAAGCAGTTTGCATCTTCCAGGGGGTTCTTCTTCAAAAACGTCTACTGCCGCAGCTTTGACTTTACCTGACACAAGAGCTTGATATAGCGCTTCTTGGTCAACTACTCCGCCGCGTGAACAATCAATTATCATGACCCCGTCTTTCATCATGTTGAATTGTCTTGTTGACAGCATGTGTTTGGTTTGTTGAGTCAGCGGGATATGTATTGAGATGAAGTCGGCTTTCGGAAGCATTTCTTCCACAGAAACAAATCGGTCGTAGACTCGGCTTCTCACAACAATCACTTTCATGCCTAGGGCTAGCGCCAGTTTTTCAACGATTTTTGCGATGTTTCCGTAGCCTATTAACCCAAGGGTTTTCCCATAGGCTTCTACGCCTTGAAGTTCCTTTTTTGCCCATTTTCCATCGCGAAGGGTGACAGTTCCTTTCACTATGCCTCTTGCAAGTGCCAGCATGTGACCGACTGCCAACTCAGCGACACTGGTTGCGGATGCTTGCGGAGTGTTCACCACAGTGATGCCCATTTCCTTGGCTTTTTCCAAATCGATGTTGTCTAAGCCTATACCCGCACGTCCGATGACTTTGGTATTTTTTGCATTGGCGATTAAGCTGCCTTTGACTTTGGTGGCTGATCGAACGACGATCGCGTCGTATTCACCTACGATTTTGGGAAGTTCGTCTTTAGGCATGTCCCATGCCTTCTTGATTTCGTAGCCTTTCTCTTCAAGCAGTTTTACGCCTTCATCAGCGATTTTGTCGCAAATCAGGACTCTAAATGTCACTTCCCTAACCCCCAGATGTCATCAATATGCCAGAGAACCTCTTTGATCCCTCCGAGGTCCCATTCGCCCATATGGCCGATGCGGAAGGTTTGTTCAGCTAGTTTGCCATAACCATCAGAAATCATAAAATGTCTTTCTGCCAATTTCTCATTTAGTTCTTTCACGCTTTTTCCCAAAGTGTTTTTGACGCAAGTAACTGTGACTGATTCGTATCCTGGTTCGGCAAACAAAGCGAAATGTCTCTTTGCCCATTTTTGCGTGTATTCCGCCATGGCTTTGTGCCTCTGATATACGCCCTCAGGTGTTTCCTCCAGCAATAAATCCATTCGTTTGTCAAGTGCATACAGAAGCGAGATGTTCGGAGTAGACGGTGTCTGATGCTTTCTCTCATAATAATCGCAAACATACACCAAATCTGTGTACATACCTCGGTTAGGCACTTCCCTAGCCCTTTCTAAGGCTCTATCGCTTGCGAGTCCTACTGCTAACCCTGGAGGCAAAGCGAAACACTTCTGTGTTGAAGCAAAGATGACATCGCAGCCGATTTCTGACGGCAACAGTTTGTCACCTACCATTCCGGAAATGCTATCAATTGCAAGCATTACGTTGGGGTAGTCTCTTCTCATCATTTTTCCAATTTCGTATATTGGGTTTCGTACTCCAGTTGACGTTTCGTTGTGGCAAATAGCTAATGTGTCGTATTCTCCTGAACCAAGTTTCTCCGCGATCATATCTGGCTTAACCGCTTTCCCCCACTCTACTTCGAGGAAGTCAACTTTTTTGCCGCAGGCTTGTATAGCTTTTCCAAATCTTTCTGAGAAGGCTCCGTTGGCGCAAGCGAGGGCTTTCTCCTTTACAATGCTTCTGCCAACTATGTCGAACCACAGTGTTCCCGAGGACGTAGTAACAGTAGTTTTGTAGTTGTTTGGCAACTGAAAGAACTTATTCAATTTCTCGATGATCCCTGTATATAATTCTGAAAACTCTTTAGCTCGATGCCCAATCAGAAAACGAGCTTGTTCGCGAAGCATTTCTGCGCTTACTTCGGTTGGTCCGGGTATCAAGAGTCTTTTATGCATTCTCTCCACCTTTTATATATATAGAGAGAATCTACAGAAAATACAGTATTTAACCGTTTACGCACGGTTTTTCACGTTCCACGTTCTAAAGAGCAAAATTTAGCTTGGCTTTCGAATTTTTAGAACTTCTGGGTTCACTAGATTCGGCGGGATTGTTCCCTCAAAGAATGCCATTAAGTTTTCAGCAACCATCTCAGCCATTCTGGAACGAGTCTCATGGCTACTGCTTGATATGTGCGGAGCTACAACAACATTGTCGAGCATAAGCAACGGATTATTCAGCTGCGTGGGCTCTCGTTCAAAAACGTCTAATCCAGCCCCTGCAATCCATTCTTCTTTCAGTGCTCGGTAAAGTGCCTTTTCATCTATTACTGAGCCTCTTGAATTGTTTATGAGATAAGCTGTCTTTTTCATAAGCCTGAGCTTTTCCTCGTTTATCATATGATAAGTCTGCTTTGTCAAGGGAACGTGAACACTGATGAAGTCTGATTCTTTGAAAAGCGTGTCTAAGTCCACGTTTTTCGCGCCTAATTCCTTCTCTAACTCGGGTCTGGAAACAACATCATAGTAGAGTATTTTCATGTTGAAACCTTTCGCTCTCTTCGCCACAGAGGAACCTATCCTTCCAGCACCAACTATGCCCATTGTTGCACCGTGAACGTCTCTGCCTAACAACATGCTCGGGTGCCAGCTAACCTTCCATTTTCCAGTTCTCACATATCTGTCTGCTTCAACAACACGCCTTGCAACAGCCATCAAAAGTGCCCAAGCAAAATCCGCAGTGGTTTCGGTTAAAACTTCAGGCGTGTTTGTCACATATATGCCTCTTTTCGTGGCCAGTTTCACGTCTATGTTGTCGAAGCCAACCGCCATCTGCGCAACAACCTTCAATTTACGTGCTGCACCAAAAACTTCTGCATCAATCTCGTCAGACAAAAGCGAAACGATGGCGTCAACATTCCCAACTTTCTCTACTATTACTTCTTTAGGAGGAGGCCCATATTCAGGCCAAACTTCAGCGTCGAAACGTTCCTTTATCGTTTTCAGACCCCTTTCCGGAATCTCACGGGTAACATAAACTTTTGGTTTTAACATTGAAACTCACCAAGGCAAGGTTCAAGAATTCTTTATTACCATTAACTTATTACGCTTATCCTTTGCGAGACTCGAATTATTGTGCTTCAGCATCACCTTTAATATCTCACACAAACATTATCTAAAATATTCTTGTTTACACATGCAAATCATTAAATCCTTAGCAAATGATGGGCCAGCTAAATGATAACAATAAAGAACAGAGAGCAACTCGCTAAAAACGGGGTAACACATCTCAATCGAAAAGCTAGGGCTTTAGCTCTAGAAAGCCTTGAATCTGCATTAAACGCTGTAGACCCGAAACAATTGATGAAATCAAAACTTTTGCTAAAAAAATCTAGACTTAAAGTAAACAGATACTCTTTTGATTTAAAAAAATTCAAGAACATTTACGTTATTGGTGGCGGAAAAGCAAGCGGCTCAATGGCTGAAAACTTAGAACAAATATTAGGGAAACACATAACAAACGGATTTATAAACGTTCCACGCGGCAACAAACACAAAACAGAAATTATAAAACTTCACGAGGCAAGCCATCCTATCCCAGACAAGTTGGGAGTAGAAGGAACACGCTGTATGGTAAAGATCGCCGAACAAGCAAAAAAAGAAGACTTGATCATATGTTTGATTTCAGGTGGAGGTTCAAGTCTCATGCCCTTGCCCCGCGGTGGAATAACCATAAAAGACAAAAGGAAAATCACGGATGCGTTGCTTAAGTGCGGTGCAACAATAAACGAGGTCAACACTGTCAGGAAGCACATTTCAGATTTTAAGGGAGGATGGCTTGCAAAAAAGGCTTATCCAGCCACTGTTCTGAATCTTATACTTTCAGATGTTGTGGGAGATCCGTTAGATTTTATTGCTTCAGGCCCAACCGTTCCAGATTCAACAACCTTCAGCGACGCCATCAAAGTTTTAAAGAAATACCGCTTGTGGGACAAGACTCCAGCATCCATAAAAAAAGTTTTATCAGACGGAGAAAGACGCCTTATTCCAGAAACACCTAAAGCAAACGACAACGCATTCAAGAAAGTTTACAACGTTATAATTGGAAACAATAGGTTCGCAAGCCTAGCAGTGCGCGAACATTTAAGGTCTACTGGCTTAAACACGCTTTTGCTGACTTCAACCTTGGAAGGAGAAGCCAGACATGCAGGAGTTATGCTAGCGTCAATAGCCGGTGAGGTTGCGTTATCTGGAAATCCCGTTCCAAAACCAGCGGGCATAGTTGCAGGTGGAGAAACAACGGTTACAGTGACTGGAAAAGGTTTAGGAGGAAGAAACCAAGAAATATCCTTGGCGGCTGCTTTAAAAATGGGTGGTATGGATGGGGTTGTTGTGGCTTCGTTGAGCACAGACGGTGTAGATGGTCCGACAGATGCGGCTGGAGCTATAGTCGATGGAAAAACCATAGCGAGAGCAGCAGAGATGGATTTGAATCCTGAGGAGTTCTTGGTTGAGAACGATTCTTACAATTTCTTTTCAAAGCTTGGTGACCTCATATTCATGGGTTCAACAGGCACGAATGTTAACGACGTCTCTGTCATAGTGGTTTTATAGTGAAGGAGGAAAGAAAACGAACGTAACCATAAGGTTTTTCGGAGTTTTCCGCAGCATTACAAGCAAGACCGAAGTATCCATTGAGTTCAAAGACACAATTAGGTTGAAAGAAGTCATAAAAGAGATTGTTGAGGAAGTGCCTAGGCTTAGGCGGACATTAGTTGACCCTGATCTGGAAGACCCTAGACCTAACACGCTTATACTGGTAAATGGAAAGGAAATCAGTGTCCTAAATGGTTTGGAAACCATGCTTAAAGATGGAGATGAGATAGTTTTTATTCCTGTTTTGCACACTGGGTGAGAAGTGTATGAGACTTTATGCTGTCAGAACAAGCATTATAAAAACTGGCGAAAACTTGGTTGAAGTGATTCTAGAATCGCTTAAGAGACAAAATCTACAACTGGAAGACCGTGATGTGTTGGCTTTAGCCTCCAAAATTATAGCATACGCTGAGGGACACGTGGCTAAGTTGAGCGACATTGAACCTTCAGAAGAGGCTAAAGAGCTTGCAAAAAAGTTTTCGCTTCAACCAGAATTTGCAGAGCTAATCCTACATGAAGCAGACAAGATTTACGGAGGAGTAGAAAGAGCTGTTCTAACGCTTAAGAACGGAGTTTTGACGGCAAATGCTGGGATAGATAATAAGAATGCGCCTGTCGGCTTCGTTGTCTTGTGGCCAAAAAATGCTAAAGAGTGGGCGAAAGACATTCGAGAAGAGATTATGCACAGAACTGGCAAGCACGTCGCCGTTTTGATCATTGATAGTGGGCTGGTTCCTCTCAGATTAGGCACGAAGGGCTTGGCTTTGGCAGTCGCGGGATTCAAACCTGTGATGGACTTCAGAGGAGAAAAGGACATTTTTGGAAAAACTTTAATCATTACTAGGCACGCTGTTGCGGATGATTTGGCCTCTGCGGCGCATTTGCTAATGGGCGAGGTAGCTGAAAAAACTCCTGTAGTTCTGATTAAAGACGCTCCAGTCGATTTTGACGAAGGGGTTTACGGCTGTGAGGACATGATGATTTCGCCTGAAGAGTGCATATTCATGAATGCTTTTAGGCATGAATGAGGACCAGAATATATTTGGAGAAGCTAAAATTCTAAACGTTTTCACGAGATTTTGACTGATTAAGGAAGGGCATTAGATTTGCGTGAATCAAAATTCTGTACAGAAAAACTCCTACGAAAGTTGCACTCAATGCGATGATTATTCTTTCTATTGGATACAACCATGCAACAATCTGCCATGTTGCAGTCCAAGCGTCAATGTTTGCCATGAAGATTGGCCAAGAGATAAGCTCAAAGGTTAACGATCCAGCGATTTGACCAGCCAATGTGGATGTCAGAAAAACTGTGAAAAATGCGGAGAAAAGCT
>JACUTN010000045.1 GCA_014859805.1 Candidatus Bathyarchaeota archaeon | reverse complement strand
AGTGATTTCATCGGCGGGAGTGTACAAATAGCCATTTATTTAAACGACCAAACACAGCCATGCATGGAAACCACATCCTCCGTTGTTTCATCAGCAACCATTGAGGTCAAAATTGGAAAGTACGTAATTATCGCTGGCATTCTTGTTGAAACAAGCCAGTTAACAACAGCACTAATAATCGCAGCAGCCATAATACTCATTGTTTCAATAGAAGTCTACAGAAGAAAACGTTCTAAATTGCAGAAAAGCTCAGACTAGAGCTAGAATAAAGAGTTTGACGGAAAAAACTTTATATTAGTTCATGTGAAAATACTTGTTAGGCAAGAAATGCTGCAATAGTGAAGTTTTGTTTAACACCAGAGGTTGTGCATATATTGGTTCAGGTGAAGCGTTGTTCTCCCACATGTAAATTCTTTAGATGCGCAAAGAACGCTGCTGTCTACCGTCAAAATGATGTATGGTGCAAATGGACAGGGGACTCATGTAACGTTGCAAACTGTACCTATGCTATGTGTATAAAAAGACGGCTTCTCCCACGAGGAATCTGCGGAGAAACCGTGAAAAGAAAAACAACTGAGAAAGGGCCAGAGGAGGTTGTTGGCCCACCAATAAAGCTTCGTGGAAAGGCTCTTCGTAGGATCGGCGAAAAAGAAATCTTCTGAAATCATTAGTTTCAGCAGCCAGTCAAATCAAGTCTTCAAAGGATTAAATAGCCCATTTTTTAATTAATATTAAGCTTTTATTTTGCTGAAACACGTTTGACAACGGGCGGCCTAATTTTTTTCAGAACTCTGTACCCGCAGACAATACATTTTATTTGTCCACCACGGAATTCTAACTCCTCTGAAGGAACCTTTGCCCCGCATCTTAAGCATTCGTAAACAATACCCGTGGGTTTCTTCTTTTCCTCCATAATGCTTCCTCTTTTATAAACGAGTACCATTCCACTTTTAAAAATGTTTGCCGTAAATACTATACGGCGAGATGAGTGTCTTGAAAAAACGTTTGAAAAATCGTCTTTCACAATTTGTTTCTTCCGAGGAGTTAACTTACATTTACAATTCTTATGACGTTATTGGAGATATAGCCATTATACGAGTAACCGAGAGGTCCAGAAAATACAGTCGAATAATTGCAGAAACAATTATGAACGTTCAAAGGAATGTAAAAACAGTGCTGGCTCAAACAAGTTCTGTTCGTGGAGATTTCCGACTTAGAAAACTGGACTTTATTGCTGGCCAAAATAAAACCACTACAGTCCACAAGGAGTCTGGATGCCTATTCTCTGTTGATGTTGAAAAATGCTATTTTTCACCTAGACTTCTCTACGAGCGAATGCGGGTTGCAAAACAGGTTGGAAACGGAGAGGTTTTTGTGAACATGTTTGCTGGCGTAGGCTGCTTCTCCATAATTGTCGCTAAACACTCTAAAGCTGAAAGGGTGTATTCAATTGATGTTAACCCAGCGGTGTTTCGGTTCATGCAAGAAAACGTTAGGCTGAATAGGGTTTATGGAAAAGTTGTCTCCGTAGAAGGAGACGCCAAAAAAGTTATCGAGAAAAAACTGCGTCGCATAGCGGATAGGGTTCTCATGCCATTACCTGAAAAAGCATTTGAATATTTGCCTTATGCTCTGTTATCGCTTAAAAAGGCTGGAGGATGGATACATTACTATAATTTTGAATACGCCAAGAAAAACGAGAATCCCATTGAGAAGGTTAAGCTGAAAGTGACTGAAAAACTTCAAAGCTTAGGTGTAACCTTTACGATTCCGCTTGATCGTGTCGTTAGGACAACTGGTCCGAACTGGTATCAAGTAGTTTTGGACATTAAAGTGAATTTTTGTGGACACAATAATACACGAATCCATGAAAATGTTTTATAGTCTAAATAGGGAAATACGTTGGAGGGATGACGATATGAAGAAGAAGTTGATGGAGATATTGGCTTGTCCGATAGATAAGCATTATCCACTTGAATTACTTGTGTTTGAAGAGAAAGAGGAAATAGTGGAAGGCTTGATCATCTGTCCGAAATGTTTAAGATGGTATCCAATTCGAGATGAGATTCCAGAGATGCTTCCTGACGAACTGCGAAAAGAAGTTGAAGACTTGCAATTTTTGAGAAAATGGAAGGGAAAGGTTCCAGAAAAAATCCTGTTAGAGGGTAAACCTTTCAACCTTAAAGACGAAATGAAGAAATCTTAGTTTTTTACTTTAGTTTTATTACTCTGCCTGTTGCCGAAGATTTCAACGCTGCCTCCGCAATTCTGAGGGCTTTTAAGCCGTCTATGCCTGTTATTAGCGGCTTCTCCTTTTTTAAAACGCAATTTGCAAAGTGTTGGAGTTCAAGTTTTAAAGGTTCTCGCCAAGCAATTCTCGGCTGCACAGTCTGCTTTGCATTCTCAATTGTTAGTTCTTGTGTAATGTAATCAAGTTTCATTATGGCTTCGCTTCCAGTAACGACTAATATTCGCGTCTTGTATGGCGTCAACCAGTTAGATTCAATGAAAGCACTTCTCCCGCCTTCAAATGTGAGCATTATTTGAGCATAGTCCTCAAACTTCCTGTGTTTCATTCTTCCAGTTTTTGCATAAACAGCAAGAGGGTCTTCGTCAAAAAGGTGTCTGGTTATGTCTATGTCGTGGATTGCTATGTCCTTAACAACCCCTACGTCGCCCATTCTTTCCGGCCATTGGGAAACCCTCTTTGCCGTGGCACACACAAGATCACCGATTTTTTTGTTTTTAATTGCCTTTTTAATGTGTTGGACTCCTGGAATAAACCGCATTAAAAAGCCTACTGTAAGGTGCAAATCCTGCTGTTCTGCTGTTTCTAACAATTTTTCCGCCTGCTTCATGTTTGTTGCCATTGGTTTTTCAACTAAGACATGTTTTCCTGCTTTCAGAGCTTTTAGTGCTTCTTTTGCAAGGCTTGTTGACCACGTACAGATGCTTATTGCTCTGACGTCTTTTCTTTTCAGCATTCTTCCAAGGTTTGTGTAGGGTTTTGCACCGAATTGCTTAGCCACGGCTTTGGCTCTTTCAGCGTTTATGTCACAAACTGCTAAAAGTTCTGTTTCTTCTAACTCTCTATAAACTCTCGCTTGGTTTCTTCCCCAGAAACCGGTTCCAACAACTGCAACACCTAACTTTTTCATTTTGTCCAAACTCCTCTTCCTAAGCCACGATATATGAAACCTTCCCTTTCAACTTTTTCGGGATCGACAACGCCTTCAAGATCAACTATAGCAGCTGGCATTCTTGTCATGATTTTCAGTTTTTTCAGGTTTAAACGTTTGAATCGGTTGTGGCCTGTTAGTATCACTATGCAGTCTACGCCTTCCGTTGCTTCTGTAAACTTTTTCTTAAGGCGATGACCCAAATCACCAAAATCTTTACCTGATAAATATGGATCATAAAGGCTGACTTTGGCACCTTTGGTCTCCAAGATTTTAGCAAGTTTCTGCGCTGAAACTTTTGGTGAATCCTTCATGTTTGGTGTTTGTGAAATGCCCAGCAGAGAAATCTTTGCCCTTCTCAAGGTTTTTCCACAGCCTCTTAATGATTCTCTAATCAAACTAACCGCATGTTTTAGAATTTCCTCGTTTATCTCTCTGGCTACTGCGGGAATTCGAAGTTTCATATTCAAGTTTTCAGCTTCATCCAATAGTAGATATGGTTCTTCACGTATGTTTCTGCAAGTAAGTGTTGGCGAGACAAGTGTGCCGTCTGCACTTTTTTCCGCGAGTTCTTTAGCCTCATGGTAATCTATGCCCGCTTTCTCGCAAAAACAAGCGAATTCGTTGGCCAAAGCAACATTGGTATAATGCTGCACGGATTCAAAGAGCGTTGCTGCTTCCGCTGTTTTCACATCATTTGTCTTTACCACATCCTTTTTTGCGATGGTTCCCAGAATAATTGAGGCCGCGTTTAAACTGTCCTTGTCCGTTGCTGCTACAATCCGCTTACAATCAGCTAATTTTTCTAGATTCTGTTGATCTAAAATCCGAACTGGGCTGTAGGCCATGCCGAAATGAACTCCAACTTTAAATCCGGAGGTGTTTTCCAAGGTCTGTCTAATCAGCCTCTCTGCCGTGGCTGGTCCAACAACACTCATAACGATGACTAGTGAGCCGCGTCGGAGGCTGGATCCCACCTGCTTGCATACTTTTTCTATGTCTAGATAGTTGACTTTTTTCTTTCTGTCAATCTTTGCTTGAGTTGTTATCAAGATGACGTCGCTTTGTGCAACAGCCGCTTTAACATCGTTTGTAGCTTTTACGCATCCGTTTCTCACATGTTTTTTCAGTAAAGGTTCAACTTTATCCTTTAGAAAGGGAGATTTTCCCCTTGTAAGACGGTTTATTAATGCTCGGTCTGCGTCAACGCATATTATGTTGAATCCAGCTTCAGCGAAGAGGCAAGCGTGAAGAATGCCGTTCCGTCCACAACCTATGATGCTAACCCTATGTTTTCTGCGCTTATCGACACTGTCTAGTTCTTCTGGTTTTATATGCAGTATCGATGTTGACATCTAATATTCTCCATGATTTATAAGAAACTGATTTAACTCTGTAAGCTGTGAATCAATCTTTTAAGTTTTGAACTGTATTCTTTGACGAGTTGTAAGGCTTTTTCCTCTGTTTTTGCTTCTGCATACAGCCTGTAAATTGGCTCTGTTCCGCTTGGACGCATTAGGATCGCGCTGTCATCCTCGAACCATATTTTGACTCCGTCAATCGTGTTCATGTTTAATCCGCTTAGTTGCTCAGTTAACTTTTCTAGGGCTTTCTCTTTGAACTCGTTTGGGCATTCAACCTTGCCCTTTTCAATGAAGTATTTTGGCAGTTCTCCGAGCAGATTTGAAAGTTTTTCGCCAGTTCTAGCCATAATGTCTAAAATTAATGCTGTCGCCATCGCTCCGTCTCTGACAGATTGGTGAGGTCCGTAGAAGATTCCTCCGTTTTCCTCTCCGCCAAGTTTTGCGTTTATCTTTTTCATGGTTTGGGAGACTGTTATGCTTCCTACTTTGGTCCATACAATTTCTCCATTATAAGAGTCTGCTATGTCCTTAACCAAGGTTGAGGAACTCACTGGCGTAACAATTTTCTCACCCGGATTATCCTTTAAAAAGTGTTTTTCAACCAAGGCGAACGTTTTGTCTCCCCAATGAATTTCCCCGTTTTCGTCAACAAAGATTGAGCGGTCAGCGTCACCATCAAATGCAACGCCTAAATCTGCACCCACGGCTTTCGCTGTTAACGCTAAATCCTTAAGATTTTCTGGGCGAGGTTCGGGTAGTCTTCCGGGAAATGTTCCGTCAATATTTGCGTTTATGGTTGTAACTTTGCACCCTAACTCTCTGAGTAGGCGTGGTGCTGCAAGGCTTCCGACACTGTTCGCGGTGTCGACAACAACATGGTAGTGTTTTTTCGTTATTCCAGCAACATCTACATGTTCTTTTATCGCTTCTATGTAATCATCAATTACTCCGGGAAGGTCACGGTTTGTACCTAAACCATTCCATTCAGCATAACGTATCTTCTCATCAAAGAATATGTTTTCAATCTCAATTTCCTGTTCTCGCGAAAGCTCTATTCCGTCGTTCCACACAACTTTTATTCCATTATATTGAGGTGGGTTATGCGATGCAGTTACTATCACTGCACCGTCTTTTTTATGATTTTTCACAGCGAATTGTAATGCTGGAGTGGAAGACATCCCTGCGAGAAGCACGTTACATCCTGTTGCGTTTAAACCAGCAATAACCGCCCGTGCAAACATTGGACCGCTTGTCCTAGCATCATATCCAACTATAAGATTTCCATGCTGAAAGAATGTTCCTATCGCGCTTCCGATTTTGATCACCATTTGTGGGGTTAATTCTTTGTTAACGACTCCGCGGATTCCATTTGTTCCAAATAATCGTCTTGGGCCTAACATGCGTCATACTCCATCCTAAATAATGTTTCTAGGTGTTAATACGCTTTCAGGAATCTCTTTAGCTGGACAAATGGAAACTCCTTTGACAAGCCTCACATTATCCTTTACTTTAACGTGGTCACCGAGTACACATCCTTCTCCAATTTTGACTCCTTTTCCAATAGTCACGTTTTCACCGATTATGGCTCCGTTTACTGAGGAGAAATCAGATATCACCACTCCGGGAAAAACTACTGAGTTTTGTATGCGGACATTACTTCCAACAGTAGTATTTCGTCCCAAGATCGTATAAGGTCCGATAAATGATTTTTCTCCTATAGAAACTCCTTTGTCAACAGCCACAGGCTTCTTAACTTTCACCTTATTTCCAATGTTGTATTTTTGTTGATTAGCAAAGGCATCAAGTAGAATTTCGTTTATCTTTAGGTAATCTTCTAGTTTGCCTATGTCCATCCATAAACCATCAAAAACATATCCGTATAGCTTGCCTGCTTCTGTAAGTTTTGGGAAGACTTCACGTTCCAAGGAAACTTTTCGTTCTTTTGGGATATATTTGAAAATTTCAGGGTTGAGAACATAAACGCCAGCATTTATCAGATTGGTTGGAGCCTTCTCTCGTGGAGGTTTCTCGATGAATCTTTTTATGCGATTTCCTTTTGCTAGTTCTGCAACTCCATATCTGCTCGGGTCTTTTACTCTGTGAAGGGCTATTGTTGCTGTCGCATTTTTCTCTTCGTGCATCTTAAAAATTTCTCTGTAGTTTACATCGGCAAAAATGTCCCCGTTCAGAACTAGGAAAGAAGCATCATGACCAAGAAGTTTTTCAGCCTTTTTTATTGGACCGCCAGTCCCCAACGGTTTTTTTGGTGGGTCTCGTGAATAAGTAATGCGCAATCCACATTTTGGAATTCTGTGCTGTTTTATGAAAACTTCTGTTTGAAGGTTAGCTGCTAATATTGCTTCTTTAATCATGTTCTTAGC
>JACUTN010000044.1 GCA_014859805.1 Candidatus Bathyarchaeota archaeon | reverse complement strand
CCATAACGTCATAAATCCCTGCATTATGTCAAGAATCGCATCACAAGTTGAAATGGAGATATTCCGCAACTCCCTTTTTTCTGAGACACCAAAAAACTAAGCCGCTATTTGCGCGCGTACCTTCCACAATAACGTTACGTCTTCATAGACGTGTTTACCTATTAACCATCTTTTTTGAGGGGGAAATGATAAAACTTTTATAAAATACTACTCATGAAATGAGTATGTTTCGTAATGTAAAGGGATTCGCCCAATTTATTTCTGCCGAAAGGGGATTCATGCTCTTCATGATATCCATGGGAGCAACATTTCTAATAGCAGAGAACCTTGCTTGGGTTCAAGCGATTTATCTTGGTTTCATAGTGTTTTGCGGATGGAGCGGAGCAGACGCCATAAATAACATTTGTGACGTTGCTTTGGACGTGAAATCTGATCCTTTTAGGGCAGAGTACACAAAGAATCTCGGGAGACTCGGATTGTTTATATCCCTCTTCTTTTCTGCGTTGTCCATAAGCTTGGGTGTGATCACCGGGATTCCATTAGTGACCGTTTTTATTTTGGTAGGGATTTTTGCTGGCGTTTTATATTCGGTTCCACCTTTTAGACTAAGACAAACGATATACAAACCTTTGGTGAACTTTTCTGTTGGATGCGTTCCTGTTCTAATTGTCGCTGCCTTCTTCAACGTCTTTTCTGTTAACGCATGGGCCCTGATGCTTCCCATAGGCATAACAACAGCAGTCAACAGTTTATGGGAAGACTTGGCGGATTATGCTTCAGATTTCAATAGTCGTGCAAGTACAATGACAATTACACTAGGTTTTGAGCGTGGACTCCATGTCACAATTATACTAGGTTACTGCCTCATTCCACTCATGGTTCTTGTCGGCATCCTGTTCCACTTGAACCTGCTTTACTATCTCATATTATCTGCACTTGTAGCTTACATGTCCCTTCGTTTAATTCAAAAACGATCCACACTCTTTGGAAATTCAGGGGGTAATACAGAACCATTGCTCAAGTTAGGAGAGATTTTCGCCAAAGACTTCGTGATCATAGCAATAATACAAACGACAAACCTAATGCTAAGTGGCTATCTGAAGCATCAACCAATCTTCTTATTTTAAAACCAGATGTTTGCGTAGCCTTTCTATTTCCGTTTCCTGAACAACATCAAATTTCCATGACTGCAAACACATTCAAATCCATCTTTTAAAAACGCGCGCTATCCTCATGCGAAAAAAGTGGTTGGAAGCCCTCGGCTGAAGCAAAGGTACGGCGCTGAAAATCTACTTAAACCCAAGCAGCAACACAAAAATTCAAGCATAACATGCACTAAAACCCTCCACAAACACCATACAATTAACATTGCTAAACAATATACCAGTCTTAACCTGTCATGTCTGACATAAAAACTTCCTTGTCGGACAAAACTTCTAGGATGTAACTGCTACACCTTTTCGGTACTCAAAAGAAATTCTTTCTCGGCAATCAAATCAGCTGGCGTGCGTACTCGGAATAAACAAATGCTCCTTATTTGTGTCGTTCGAACCGAAAACTTCATCCACTCCTTCAACTACTCTAATGTGGTGATTGAATTGGGTATGGGAAAAAGCTCAAAAAAGAAGCCTAAGACCAAAAAGGAAAGAGCAGAGAAAAGAAAAAAACGCAAGGAGAAACGCTCAAAGAAATAACGCGCGTAGCCTTGCAACAAACATAAACTTCTTGGAAAAACACACGCAAGGACTCTCACCTAAATCGCTTTGTCCCACAACAATTCCTTGGCGATAAGCTACTTCTTTTTGATGACTTTACAGAAAACACTGGATTCGTCCACTTCAATGACAGAAGCATTCAATCCGAACTCACCGAACAACTCAACAAACTGGTCACTACTGACAGTGGTAGCTCTAAAACCATCCTTACACACAATCGTCCCATCACAAGTCTTCTCCTCATCTATCTCCCCTACAAGACCAAACAGCGATTGCTTTCTAAACCACTCTAGACGAGCTTCCCATATTTTCGAAGAATAACTGGAAAAAAGAATAACACCATTATTTTTCGTCACCCTTACAGACTCAGCGATCAGACGTTTCTTGTTAACCCCAAACGCAGATATGCCGTTCTGAACACAAAACACAACGTCAAAAACACAAGAACGAAATGACATCTGAGAAGCATCCATCAGAAACACATCATAATTTCTACAACCTTCCATGTGTGACCTTGCAAATTCTAAACTTTCCCTCGAAACGTCATTTCCAACAATCCGAGAAACAAACCGTGACACCGCTTTCATAACCCTACCATAACCACATCCAAGCTCAAGCACCATGTCTCTAACATGAAGATTAGAAATAACGAATTGAATTTCCACATCAAGATATTGCTTAATCCTTCGAGGAGCTATCTCATAACACCTAAGAAGTTTATCAGCTGAAAGCTTCTCTTTGTAATAAGCACCTTTGTGCATAGAACCATCTAAGAAAAAACTTAGGACTTAAATCCGTTTCGTATATTTGCCTAGGTAAACGCGCGTGTACACCTTATTCCTTTTAAGACATGAAACGATAAATATTTATAGTTAGAAGAAAGCCAAAAATGAGGTTCCGATTGTGAAGGAAGTACTGAAGAACTGGGGCAAGGAGTTGTGGATAGCCCAAGAACAAGAATACGGGGGAAAAATCCTCATCATAAAAGGAAATCATCACACTTCTCAGCATTACCATAAAGACAAGAAAGAAACAATCTACTGCTTCAAAGGCGAAGTAGACATAATCCTAAACGACAGAGTAGTAACGCTAAAAGAAGGAGACGACGTAACCCTGCCCCCGAAAACAGTTCACAGAATCATCGGAAAAAAGAACTCAATCCTGTTCGAAGTATCCACTCCTCAACTAGCCGACGTAGTGAGGCTCTAACCATGCGCGTTTGATAAGTTTTTAAGATACAACTGCAATTCAAATAATTGGTAAGCACCATGCGCCGCAAGAAAAAGCGCAGCATAATAGATGAACTATTCGGAAGCTCCATATTCAACGACACAGAATCACTGTTTGATAGTTCACCTACAACTGGGTACTCAATAAGCGTGGTACAAACTCCAGAAGGAACAAAAGTAAAAGCAAAAGTTGGAAAAGACACAGATGCAAACGCAGTCAAAAAACAGCTTCGGCAACAATATCCAAACGCAAAAATAGAGATAGAAGGAGGCAAGACAACGCCACTAATCCGCGAAATATCCACAAAAACCCTCAAAAAGAAAAACAAAAAACATAGTTAAAACGCTCGTTTTCATATCCGTCCTAAGCAACATTAACTACACATGACTACCAACATACATCAACCTGTATTCTATGAGCGCGGGCTTTCTTTATGCGGAAAAGTGGCTTGAAATTCTTAAAAGGCTACTCGTGCGTTAGTGTTTCAATAAAGTCAGCTACTCTGCTTTCTGGTTGTTCTTGTGGATGTTGAAGCATCTCGTAAATCTGCAATGTTTGTTCCGCCGCCTTCCTCCAAGTAAAATACTGCAACACACGTTTCCTACCATTTTCACCCCACCTCTTAGCCCTGTCAGAATCGCATAGGACATCCTTTATACCCCAAGCAATGTCAGCCGCATTTCCACCATTCACATGTACGCCGTTTTTGTCTGGTCCAGACGGCACAACTTGTTCTCTAAAACCAACCACACCATGCGCACCCACAACTATCGGCTTAGCCATCGACATCGCTTCTAAACTTACTATGCCAAAAGGCTCATACGTAGATGGGAAGATGCAAACGTCCGCAGCGGCATAATGCAGAATGCGTTCCTTTTCTGGCACAAACTCAAACCTGCAAGCCACATTACTACTTATTCCGAGCCTACTTGCAGTTTCAGTTATGTCGTTTTGCTGTTCGCCTTTGCCCAAAATCACAAGTTTCGTCTTCGGGTATTCCTCCAAAACCGTAGGCATTGCCTGAACAAGATTCGTGATTCCTTTCACCCATGTTAGTCTCCCAAGGAAAAGAAGCATATTCTCATCAGACTTTACGCCATATCTATCGCGGATTGCCTGAACCTCTTCAGGTCTGCAGTTTTCCGGACTATAACGTTCTGGATCTACGCCGTTCCAGACAACGCTTATTTTTGATTTCGACCATCCATGCCTTGTCAAGTCTTCTTTCATGGCGTGACTTACTGTCATTACTCTGTCTGCCCTCTGGCCTGTCGCCCATTCAACGTGTGAAACAACCTCTGAACCTCGCCCTCCGCTCCTACCCCATTCAGTGCTGTGAACATGAAAAGCCACAGGAACCTTTGTTTCATTTTTCACTATAATACCTGCTATGCTGCTCAGCCAGTCGTGCACGCAGACAACATCATAGTTGCATCCTTCCTTTTTCAACATGCTGTTCACGAATTTCGTTGCACTCAAAATGTTGTAGATGAATATGTCGTTGAACAAGCGTATGTTTGTTCCCCATTTTTTCAAGTCGTCAATGACAAACATTGGAAAAACGTTGCTTGCATCCGCAATCAGAGGTCTATGAACCTCCACGCCTTTTATGACTTCTCTGGTTTTCAGGTTTCCAGGGTTTAGTGTAAAAACTGTTACATCATTGCCCATGGAAACGAATTCTCGGGTTATATAGTTTGCATAGGTGCCTAAACCACCTACAAGAGCAGGGGGATACTCCCAGACAAAGAAACCTATTCTCAAATAGATGCCTCGCTAGTTTACTTTGCGAATAGCATTCTCGATTGTGCGAGCTACAGCGTTGTGAAATAATCCTAGAACAGCCTCATCTTCCTCTTCGGCGGTTCTTTTTTCCTCTCTGGTTTAGGTTCTTCTTTTTCTTCTTCTGGCTTTTCTGTTGGCAGTGAGAACTTCGGAAATTCTTCTTTTGGCGGTTCTGGTTTAGGTTCCTCTTTCTTTTCTGGTGCTTTTTCCTTCTTCTTTTCTGGTTTTGTTTCCTTTTCTTCCTTCGGCTTCTCTGGCTGCTTCCAAGCAAAAATGGGTTTCCATGGCGGGGGCTTCAAGTATTCCCACCCGTACATGTCAATATTTACTCCTTGCATATACTCAACTGCGTGGCACAGGGTTTCTGAGAAGCTTGGTGCAACTAGAATCAGCCGTGGCTTCTTTTTTTCGTTGATTTTACATTTGTCGTAGGTAGCTTTCAAAAACGACTTAAACTTGTCAACATAGTCTAGGCTTTGTATTCCTCGTAATAACATATTGTCGTCTTCATTGACATTCAACTGGAGGATTACGAGTTGTCCATTATTGTCGTGGCACAAAATATCCAGTGTTGTCTTGTCGTTTATCGGGACATGACTGCAAACTATGGTTAATCCTTTTTCGATCTGGTCTATTTGCTTCGTTATCATCTGTTCCAATTCTTGCTTGTTCTCAACGCTGATTTTTTTGATTGACACACTTTTCACCTTTAATGTTAAGAGAGAAGCGGGAGTAGAGGATAAATACATTATGAATTCAACATCAGAATCGGACGTAAACTTTGCATAGTTGCATCTTGGAATAGCAAACCAGAAATAAATGTCAAACTGATAAAGAGACAATCAGAGGCTAATGTATTGACCGACATCGTGTTTGTATTCGAGGTTCACCAACCACACAGGATAGGACGAAATTTTTTTTGGGAAAACAAATTTTTAAAGCGCGTCAAAAAGAAGGAACTCTTCAACTACTATTTCGATCATGTAGTAAACAGAGAAGTTTTTGAGAGAGCATGCAAAAAATGTTATTTCCCATCGAACCAGATACTGCAAGACCTAATCGACAAACACAAGAAAGAGAGAAAAAAGGTTAAAGTTTCGTTCAGCGTTTCCGGAGTCTTCCTAGAACAGTGTGAAATGTTTAACAAGGACCTTTTGGAATCCTTCAAACAACTTGCTGAAACTGGCTGTGTGGAATTTTTAAGCCAAACCTATTATCATTCTCTGGCAAGCCTCTACCCTGAAAGAACAGAGTTCATCGAACAAGTGGAAATGCACAATCAAACAATGAAGGATCTGCTGGGTTACGCGCCAAAAGTTTTCGAGAACACTGAGCTACTCTACAACAATGCCATAGCGAAAACCATCGAAAAAATGGGCTATAAAGGAATTTTCACAGAGGGTGTAGAGAGAATATTGCATGGAAAATCGCCAAACTACTTTTACACACCTAAGGGTTGTAAGAAAATCAAGATATTGCTGCGGAATTACAAGTTGACGGATGACATAGGGTTCAGATTTTCGGCGAGATGGTGGAGTGAGTGGCCATTGACGGCAGACAAATATTCGAGTTGGCTGGCAGCAACACGAGGCCAGTGTATCAGCATTTTCCCGGACTACGAAACTTTCGGCGAACACCACTGGCCTGAAACTGGCATACACGAGTTTCTAAAACATTTGCCAGAGGATATTTTGAGATGGTGGCATCTCCACATGGCTACGCCTTCCGAGGTTATAGAAAAGTACGCTTCAGTTGGAGAGATTGATGTGCCTGAGCTTGGCGGAACTGTTTCTTGGGCTGATTTGGAAAGGGATGCGAGTTGCTGGCTTGGAAATACGATGCAGTGGGCTTATTATACGTCTGTGAGAAGGCTTGAACCTCTTGTCAAGGAAACAGAGGATAAAGAGTTTTTGAGGATGTGGAGATACTTCCAAACAAGTGACCATCTTTATTACATGTTCACGGCGGGCGGTGGACCAGGCGAAGTTCATTCTTATTTCAGTCATTTCAGAACCCCAATAGATGCTCATGTCACAGCCGAATCAGCGATATTGGACTTTGAAAACAGAATAAGACTAGCAGCGATTGCTGCAAACGAACCGTTCCTGTTCTACACAGGTATGGGAGAGAAACATTATACGGGAACAATGGCGTGGACCTTAAAAGGATTCGTGAAAGCTCTGCAAGAAGTTAGCATAAAATCTGTAGAATTTCACAATCGCCGCCGAGACTTCGAAAAATGGGCAAAAGTTTC
>JACUTN010000043.1 GCA_014859805.1 Candidatus Bathyarchaeota archaeon | reverse complement strand
ATCAATAATTTTAAATATCTGTCTTCACTCGCTCATACAGAGTTCAAAAGGGACAAGCAATGCCAAAGAAGAAAAAAGGAAGATCCCATTCAACAAGACCAGCCAGCAAACGCCCTCCAAGCTGGTGCAAATACCAGCCAGAAGAAGTAGAAGCCCTAGTCATCAAACTAGCAAAAGACGGACATCCTCCAAGCCGTATAGGAACAATCCTAAGAGACCAATATGCAATTCCACTGGTTAAGCCGTTTACTGGAAAAGCAATAACGCAAATACTTAAGGAGGCAGAGCTTGCACCATCAATACCAGAAGACCTTGGAGACTTGCTGAAAAAGGCTGCAAGTCTCACCACGCACATGGAAAAAAACAAAAGAGACATTCACAACAAAAGGTCTCTTCAAGTTGTTGAAGCAAAAATCCACAAGCTCTCAAGATATTACAAACGCAAAGGCATTTTGCCGCCTAACTGGAAATACCAAGCGAAAACAGCAATCATAGTCTAGTAAGCTGCATGATAGGTTTCAATGTTGAAAACCTAGGGGGTCTATCGTTTTTTGCTTGCGCGGAAAAATCGGAGTGTATAGTCATTCTTAAATAAAACAGACTCTCTAGCCTAATCGTGGTGTCTATGGCTTTAGACGAGAAGCAAATCACAGATTTTCTAGATTCAGCTTCACACGCTGCTAAAACAATATTGGAAACTGTTAAGGAAAACGGGGTTATCCACGTTTTTTCGCATTTGGATGCTGACGGTCTTGCGGCTGCTGGAATCATTGGAAGAGCCTTGTTTAGGCTTGACGCGAGATTTCGCATCAGGGTAACTCAGTGGATTAACGACAAGGCTATAGAGGAAATTCTGTCAGAAAAACCGCAACTGATAGTTTTCACAGACTTGGGAAGCGGTTACGTTGACTTGTTAAGTGAGAAGCTCTCGGATTTTAAAATTGTCATTTTAGATCACCATCAAGTAAGTGGAGAAAAAACAGCCAATATTGTGCATGTGAACCCGCATTTACATGGGATAGATGGGGCACGGGACATTAGCGGCTCAGGCGTTACTTATTTCGCAGCTAAAGCCATGGATGAGGCTAACATTGACTCGGCACCCATAGCTGTGGTTGGAGCCCTTGGAGACATGCAAGATAAATATGACCAGCGAATGCTTGGAGGGCTAAACGAAAAAATAGTTGAAGACGCAAAAAGCACGGGGTTTTTAACTGTTGAAAAAGACCTGATATTTTTCGGCAGAGAAACACGTCCCATTCACAGAACATTGGCATCTACAACCAATCCGTTTATCCCGGGCATAAGCGGTGAAGAAGACAAGAGCCTAGCCTTTCTAGTAAGTCTAGACATCAAACCGAAGCATGGCGACAAATGGCGAGCTTTGAGGGATCTTTCTGAAGAGGAGAAGAAAAGGTTGTGCTCAGCCCTTGCAGACTATCTGTTGTCAAAAGGTTTACACTATGAAGTTTCAAATCTTATTGGACACGTTTACATTTTAAACCGTGAGGAACCTTGGACCCCGCTTAGAGACGCAAGGGAATTCTCTGTTTTGCTTAATGGAACTGGACGCATGGACAAGCCAAGTCTCGGCGTAGCCGTGTGCATGGGTGACAGAGGCTCAGCTCTCGAAGAAGCAAACAAGGTGTTGAGAGAGTACAGAAGAACACTCGGCAAGTATCTTGGATGGGTTATGGAGAAACCTGAAAGAATGGAAGAGTTACGAAACATATATGTTGTTCACGGTGAAGACTTCCTAGAAGATAAAATAGTAGGGGCAATCTCATCTATTCTTTCATCAAGTCTTCCAAATCCTGAAAAACCGTTGATTATGTACGCCAATGTGAAAGAGGAAGAAATAGCGAAGTTTTCGGCAAGAACAGTAGATATGGTAACCCACAAGGGAGTCAACCTTGGAGAAGTTATGCAGGTTGCTGCTGAAAAATTTCTAGGAAAGGGCGGAGGACACAACATAGCAGCAGGAGCACAAGTTCCCATAAAGAACATCAACCCCTTCATAAAACTTGTTGACGAACTTGTTGGAAAACAGCTGAAAGGCGAGAAAAATGGAAGCTGAAATCACACTCAAGTATGATGATGCTAAAGACGCGGAAGCCGTTGCAAAAGCTGTTTCGCCAGACAACTTCAAAGCACCACCTAGTTTATCCATTGAAACAACGAGTAAAGGAAACAATGTTGTCACATACATAAGATGTAGAAGGAAGATTCCAACATTCATCGCCACAATCGACGATCTACTATTCTGCGTCTCAATAGCTGAAAAAACCCTTCAAACAGCAAAGAAACTCAAGTGAAAAACCACTCTTTAGCGAGCTTAATCGTAAGATTAAATAGACAATTTATTGTAAGCTTAGAAGGCTAACCCACAAACAAGCAGAAAATAAGTGATAAAATGCTGGACATTAAACTCATCCGTGAAAATCCGGAACTCGTAAGGAATAATCTAGAGAAGAGGGGAGACCCTGAAAACCTGAAGATGCTAGATCAGCTTATCAAGTATGACGAGAGATGGCGACAACTCCTAACAAAATTGAATGAGCTTAGACATGAAAGAAGACTAATAACGACAGACATTGCGACATTAAAAAAGAAAGGAGAAGATGCCAAAGACAAAATCTCGAAGGCAAGAGAAATCGACAAAGAAATCACAACTTTGGAAAAACAGGTAAATGAACTCGAAGAGAAAACACATTGTTATCTCATGCGAATCCCAAACCTCTTGTACGAATCAGTCCCAACAGGCAAAGACGAACACGATAACATTCCAATAAGGACATGGGGTAAAATACCAAAGTTCAGCTTTCCCGTCAAAGACCACATAGATTTAGGTTTAAGCCTAGACGTAGTGGATATTGAAAGAGCTGGAAAAATTGCTGGAGCCAGATTTTTCTACTTAAAAAGAGAAGGCGTCTTGCTGGATATGGCTTTAATGAGCTTTGCTCTAGAGGAAATGATCAAGAAAGGTTACACGCCCATAGAGCCGCCCTTCCTCATGAGACGTAAACCATATGAAGGTGTCGTGGCACTGAGTGATTTTGAAAGCGACCTGTATAAGGTTGAAAACGAAGATTTGTACTTGATTGCGACTTCGGAGCATCCGATGGCGGCAATGTACATGAATGAAGTGTTAAAAGCAAAAGATCTACCGCTCAAACTTGCTGGAGTAAGTGCAAACTTTAGAAAGGAAGCTGGGGCACACGGTAAAGACACACGTGGAATCTTCAGGACACACCAATTTAACAAGATTGAACAGTTCGTTTTCTGTAAACCGAAAGACTCTTGGAGAATCCATGAAGAACTCATACAAAACGCTGAAGAACTCGTTCAAAAACTTGGTCTACCCTACCGCGTTGTAAATGTCTGCACAGGCGACATTGGAACGGTTGCCGCCAAAAAATACGATATAGAAGCTTGGATGCCTGCTCAAAACGGTTACCGAGAAATAATCTCATGCAGTAACTGCACAGATTACCAAACTAGAAGACTGAACGTAAAGTATAGGGAAAAAGAGGGGGCACCACCAAAAGGGTTTGTGCATACTTTAAATTCGACGGCTTTAGCCACTGGCAGAACGATTGTTGCAATACTTGAGAATTATCAGCAAGAGGACGGCTCTGTTATTGTCCCCAAAGTCTTGAGGAAATATATGGGTGGCATGGAAAAGATAGAGCCGAAACGGTAAAGCTTTTAATACTATGATGTGAATTTTCAAGCTACATTTGGAGGCTAGACTTGTCTCGAAGAAGACGTGTAAGGGATAAATGGCGTGGCAAATCATGGTACACAGTGCTGGCTCCATCATGCTTTGGAAACGTTGAGTTAGGGGCTGTGCCAGCCTCCGAACCGGAAAAACTAGTTGGTAGAGTGATTGACTCCACGTTATATGAGGTTACAAACGATTTTGCCCACCAATATTTGAAAATGCGATTCCAAGTAATCGAGGTTGATGGTAAAACTGCCCACACAATGTTTAAGGGGCATGAATATTCACATGACTATTTGCGAAGCCTAGTCAGAAGAAGAACAACTAAAGTTGAGGGGATATTTGATGTCGCTACGAAAGATGGATACAAACTACTGGTGGCTGTTTGTGCCTTTACGCTTTCAAGGATTAAGACAACACAGGAGCATGCCATGCGCGCCATAATGGAGAAAATCATTAGAGAGAAGGCTTCAACGCTTAGACTGGATCAGCTTGCCCAAGAAATGGTTCTTGGAAAAGTAGCGTCAGACATTTACAATGAAGCTAAAAAAATAGCGCCACTACGCCATGTGGGAGTTAGGAAATCGAAGCTTCTAAATCCGTTAGAGCAGTTGTTACAGTTGCAAGTGCAGGTGCAAACCCAGAAGGCTTGAAGAAGCTTCAGCTTTTCAGAAGACTTTTCCCGTACTCGTAACCTTTTTCGAAGGCTGTTAAGTTTAATTTCATAAACGCTTTTGGAACATTACGCCTTATCGATTCTTTCAAATCTTCTACACCAAGCAGATTTGTTATTGCTGCAAAAGCCCCGATCATTACAACATTTGCAACTATTTTTTTGCCAAGTCCTTCAGCAATTTTTGTTGCCGGAACCTCGTACATCCTGACTTCTAAGTTCTCCCTTTGGTTTGGAACCAAGTCTGGATCCACTATAAGTATGCCGTTTTCTTTCAAGTCGTCAACATATTGTAGATATGCTTCCTCAGACATGGCAACCAGAATGTCAGGATGCTCAACCTTTGGAAAATCTATGTCTTCATCAGAAATTATTACTTCTGATCTGCAACGGCCTCCTCTTGATTCTGGACCGTACGATGCCGTTTGGATGGCGTTTTTATCTCCGTAGACGCATGAAGCTGTGGCTAAAATCAACCCGGTTCTTATGATTCCTTGTCCGCCAAAACCACCGATACGTATTTCCACTCGCGTAATTTTAGCCTCCTATCATCTTTTTTTGAATCTTTAAGAATTGTTTCTGAAGCAGTTCTCCATACGTTGGCTTTTCAATATCGATGAATTCGCCAACTATTATTTTTTCTCTTGTGATTTCAGCCTTTGCTGGGTCATAGCCATGCCTAATTTCGGATATTTGTCTATACCGTTTCATTATGTCAATAGATTTTCCAAGCTTGTTTCGTCTTCCATAAATTTCTGGACATGGTGAAATGACTTCGATGAATTTGAAACCTTTCTTTTGGAGGGCTTTCTTAATGGATTCTGTAAGTCTTTTAACGTGCAGTGCAGTCCATCTGGCCACGTAAACTGCGCCTGCAGCAGCTGTTAAATGCACAAGATTAAATGGGTGTTCAATGTTGCCATAGGGCGTTGTTGTTGTGTATGAATTTAAGGGAGTTGTTGGTCCAACTTGGCCTCCAGTCATTCCATAGTTGAAGTTGTTTGAGCATATCACCGTCATGTCCACATTTCGTCTGGCAGCATGGATGAAATGGTTTCCACCGATTGCGAATAAGTCTCCGTCGCCACTGATAACAGCGATTGTTAATTTCGGATTTGCAAGTTTTATTCCAGTTGCTAAAGCTATGGGGCGACCGTGTGTCGTGTGGAAAGAATCACATTTTATATAGCCTGCAACTCGTCCCATGCAGCCTATGCCTGAAACAACAACAAGCTTGTCCATGTTTACACCTAAATCGTCAAGGGCTTTTACAAAACAGTTAAGGATTATTCCGTCTCCACAGCCTTCACACCATATGTGCGGAAATCTTTCTAGGCGAAGATATTTGGCTAATGGATGCTTTTCAAATTCTTGTATGACAGTCATGTTTTTGCAGCTCTCCTTATAACTTCAAAGATTTCAGAGGGACTATGTGGTTCTCCGCCAATTTTAGATAAGAAATGCACTGGTGTTTCTTTGGCTACTCTTTCAACTTCTCTTACAACTTGTCCACAATTCATTTCTGGAACAACTATAGCCTTCACATTGTTGGATAGTTCTTCAACCTTTTTTTCTGGGAACGGCCAAACTGTTATAAGCCTCAGCAGTCCAGCTTTTATTCCAGCTTTGCGAGCCATTTTCACAGCGCTCAACGAGGATCTTGAAGGAATACCGTAGGCGACAACCGCCACTTCCGCGTCTTCAAGCATAAACTCGTAAGTCCTAATTATTCTGTCAGAGTTTTTCCTTATCTTCTGGCAAAGCCTATTCACAAGCTCACGTTGTATCTTGGGATCAGTAGTTTTTGGGTAACCAAGCTCGTCATGAGTTAAACCGGTAACATGAACACTATAGCCTTCGCCAAAACATGCCATGGGAGGAACTAAATCTTCATCTGGTTTGAACGGGAGATACTTGTCTGGGGGAACTACGGGTTTTTTACGTTCAACAGTTTTAATCTCTTCAGGTGGCGGAATCACAACGCGTTCCCATAAGTGTCCTGTAAAGCCGTCTGCCAAAAGAAAAGTTGGAGCGCGATAAGTTTCCGCAAAGTTAAAGCATTCAATTGTCAAGTCGAACATTTCCTGAACAGAGGCTGGGGCTAAAGCAATTATCTCATAGTCTCCATGGGAACCCCATTTAGACTGCATAACATCTTGTTGGGCTCCTTCAGTTGGCTGACCAGTGCTCGGGGCACCCCGCATAATATTCACTACAACGCATGGTGTTTCAGTCATAACTGCTAAACCAATGTTTTCTTGCATTAGGCTGAATCCCGGTCCAGAAGTGGCTGTCATGGCTTTAGCTCCTGCCCAGCTTGCACCGATTATTGCAGCCATGGAGGCTAACTCGTCTTCCATTTGAACAAACATTCCGTCAACCTCAATCATCCTCCGAGCCATTCGTTCAGCTATTTCCGTGGCTGGTGTGATGGGGTAGCCCGCGAAGAATCTGCATCCAGCAGCTATTGCGCCTTCCGCACATGCGACGTCTCCCTGCATCAGATGTTTTCCTGTTAATACTTCCCTATGCACGGTCATTGCTCCCTCTCACCGTCACTTTCTTTTTTCTCTAAGTGAACTGCAAAATCTGGGCATATCCTTTCGCAGAGACCACAACCAATGCACGCATCTTCACTTTTCAGTTTCGGAGGATGCACTCCTTTTGCATTTAGTTTTTCTGATTCTTCAAGAGCATTAACTGGACAGAATTCTATGCAGAAGCCGCATCCCTTGCAAAAATCTTCAATAACCTTCCATTCAACTTCTGCAAGTTTCTTTCTCTTTACGACTGGTGCCACCAGTCTACTTTTGCTCATATTTTCCATCTCGGCTGGTTGCTGTTGTCTTTTTGGGATAGAGAAAACACCAAGATATAAAGGTTTACAAACGTAAA
>JACUTN010000042.1 GCA_014859805.1 Candidatus Bathyarchaeota archaeon | reverse complement strand
AAAACCATGGCAAAAACCCTTGCAGAACCAATGAAAACAGCCAAAAAACCAACAGACGAACTAGAACTGGCAACAAAACCAATGACAACAAGAATCGAAAGAAAAGAAGAAAAACTAAGCTCTCTTGTCCTAAGACCAGACGAAGCACCAGAAGCCAAAAAACCCTTACTAAGCCTCCAAACAGACACCTTCATAGACCACCTCTTCATAACACCAGAAGGAAAAAGCCTAAAAGGCATACCAATATGCGGACAATTCGCCATAACAGGCCTGCCCGGTGCAGGAAAGTCAATACTTGTCGAAGAAATAGCCGTTAGAGTTGCAGGCTCCGGCAGAAAAGTTTTGTATGCAACAGCTGAAGACACTTGGAAGAGCGCAACTCCACGCTTTGATCTGCAGTCTCGCCTAAAACAGAAGGCAGACATAATAGGCTTAAATTGGAACAAAATTCGTGAAAACCTTTTTGTGCTTGACACAGTAGCTTATCCAGAACTGCGGGATTGGACCACTTTCGCTGAAACCTACCGTTACGTTGCCGAAAAAGAAAAAATCAAACTAGCCATAATCGACTCTGTCACCATGCTTGAAGCCTACCGTGGAGCACTAAAATACCGCGTCATGGAACTAGCCCGATACAACCAAGTTCACGGCGTAACCGCCCTTTACGTAAACCAAAGAAGCACCGAAATATGGGACAGCTATGAGATGGCTGGAGGCACAGGCTTGGCGTTTAACCTAGACGGAGCGATAATAGTGGATTACGGACGCGTCTACTGGCAAGACCAGCAAGTCAATCCGGAAGCGAACAGGGGAGAATTCGTCAGAATCGCACGCGTCTTAGACTGCAGAATATGCAACTTCGAAAGAAGAAGAATAAAAGTCGACATAACAGCCGACGGCTTCCTCCGCGCAACAGAACCCATCCCAAAGCCTTCAGGACAAAAAAGCTGAAAGGAAAAACCTAACACATGCCAATCGTTAAGCCGCCTACATTTAATGAACTTGGCGCGCGCATAAAGAAGTGGACCAGCGAACTAAAAAGCAAATGATCCCCTGCTTCTTGTTCTGATCCGACCAACAACAAAGCCACCGAATGGGCATATCTACCCCTAAATAAGGGGGTATCACGTGCGCACAAGCATCAAAGCAGTGGCTTAGTCCTTTCTTAACCTTGACATTCACAGCCATCATCACATACGCTCAGATCAGTTTTCCCGCCACCCAGCTTTGGAAACAGTCAAGACAGCAAAGATCATGGTAGTAACCACCAGAATTAACCATCGTACGATAACCGTTTCACATGAAAGACTGGCTTCATGTTCAAATTCTAAACCCAGTATAGGTTTGGAGAAATCCGATATTCGCAGTTGTCTTGAATTGATCCTTACGCCGTCCTAAAGCGATTTCTACAAACTCATTCAACGTGTACTTGGCGAATTTTTCCGTTGGCTCTCCATAAACCAGACCGCTACAATTAGAATCCGCATATATAAATAATCTATCTCCGCCATAATAGTAAACAGCCTCGTTCACGTATCCATACTTGGGTTTACTGAGAACTTTAAAAGGCCAGAGCTTACACGCTTTAGGCTTCATAAATTGCAATCCACAGAAATGCGTATTCGAGAGTTTGTATAAAAACACGCATGAGCCGTCGTTTCTCCTCGTTACAAACAACTTATTCAACCCAGAAACAGTTTTATCAACCCCGTAATTTTTAACGATTTTAAGCCACTCAGGAAAACTCAAAACGACACTGTAGGCTTTGCAACACTTACCGCATGCAATGCATTTCCAATCAGCAATGTATCTCCACGGAACAAACAACATTTTCTCTGCCAGCTCATCCTTACCTAAATTCTCAAAATCAAAAGCTCCTTATAAAAACTATCAGCAAAAGGGTTTCAGCTTCTCCCGTTTGAAATGCCCAACTTGCGCTACGTCAGGGTCTGTCCATAAAACTCCAAAAGAAGTCTTGAAAGCAACAGAACGCACGAGTTTCATTTACAAAGTTTAACTTTTCTTGTATAGGTAAAGCGTGTGAGATGGATATCCCAGTTTTGGGTTTTCGCAGAAATTATAAACCTTAACGGGTTTCCACCCTACAATCTCATAATCATGCGACACCACACGGGCTCCTTTCTTAAGCTCACCCTCAAGTTTAGGCTTAACCTTTTCGTTCGCGCTTGTTGTCAAATAAAGAAAAATAACATCTGCCGAAGATAAGTCCACCTTGAACATGTCACTGTTCACTATTGTCACTCTGTTCTGAAGACTATGCTCATAGACCGAGCCTAACGCCTTTTTCACCAAATCCTCCCTCAACTCGACTCCAACAGCCCTTGCACCAAAATCTTTAGCAGCCATTATAACTGCCCTGCCGTCTCCTGCACCCAAGTCAAAGAAAACGTCTCCAGGCTTCAAGTCAGCCAAAACAAGCATTTGACGAATCACTGAGGGCGGGCTTGGAACATAAGGCGCAATAAACAATTCATGAACCTCCATTCGCACATAAGTACTATTTTGGTTTAACCATTGTTTTGATCTTTTAAAAGTTTTCCACTAATTCTAAGCAACATAAGTTGCCTTCTTAGGTCTCGGTCTTCGAGATTCTCCGCATTTCGTACAGCTCTGAGCACACAATTCAAGGTACTTCTTCTCGTCTGTCAACACAGCCTCTGCAGCCTTGCGGCACAATTCACTCGGCTCCTCACATCCTTGTTCTTTGCAAAGACCAGATATGTGAAGGCACATGTCATGTACATCCTTCGGTTCCAGCACAGCTCTATTCGTGCGAACCAGAAGGCACAATTCTCTGGCTAGAACACAAGTCTTAACGTATTCAGTTCTTTTAAGAACCTCTTCTCTTAATTTTTTTCGACTTATCTCCAAATTTTTCTTTCTCCACAATCGAATAAGAACGTTATCCAAACTACGATGACCATTAATTTAAAAGTTGTTGTGAGTCTCAGCGTTACCAGAATCTCTTACTCAAGGCTTTGCGTTCAGCTTCAAGAACCAACTCGTAAAATCTGTCCGTAAGTTCGTGTTCTTTTTCAAGAACCACCATAACATCCGACGGTTTAACCCTTCTGGCACATAATGCCACAACAGCAGGTTTTCCATATCTCGCTATTAAATGCGCTGTCTGCAACGCTCGCCTCTGTATTTTCTCTTCTGTTTTAGTTAGCTTTTCGCCTTTCTTTTCAGCAATTGGAAGAACCTTCTCCTCTTCAACTTTAAGAAGACCTATTGCTGTGGAACCGCATCTTGGACATTTCGGCTTATCAGGCAAATCTTTGGTACGCACCATTTCAATGTAGTCCCAACAGCTTGTGCAAACAAAAACACACGTTTCACTAAGCAATCTTGCTTTCGCTGATTTAATGAGTACGGCTTTCATTCTTTCAGGAGGAATCAAATCAGTTTTCATGCTTACCCTTTCAATGCCAACACGGGCAACCGGAGTTGCATTTCCATCAGTTATGACTTTTTGTACTTCAATTTCGCCATCCCGGATTTTTCTGAGAACATGAATCAGATTTTCCAGTTTCAAGTCTTTTGTGAAAACTTCCTTTAGTGCCTCTTCATAAATCGGTGTGCCTTCAAAACTTTTTATCAGCCTTTGCAGGCTTATGCTGCTGAAGTCAGCCCATTTCTTTAAGGCTCCAAAGCGCCGTGCCACGTGAATCATTCTTCTCTTAAAAAGTCCAGTCTTCACGGTTGCTCTTTTTATGCTGTCTGTTATTGCCTTGTCAGACAGGGCTCTCATTTCGTTGAACAATGTGACTATTTGGTTTGAGTTTGCCGCTCCCATTGTTTGTACGAAGATGCGGTATGGATCATGTTGAACCACTATGCTGTATCCGATTTTTTCGGAGAGCAACTGGCCCATCAAGTGTGCTAAGGCTCTGTTCGTAAGGGAGCCGAAGTGGGCGTGAATTATAACGAATTCTTCCCAGTCTTCGACGATTATTCGTTTGTCCGTGGGAACCGGCAATCCAGAGTTCGCGTGCTCAACCGTTTCAGCTATGGCACGCAAAATATTTTCCTTATCAGAAGGGTACTGCTCACTCAGTTTCGCAGCGATCTCTTCTGGTGGAAGCCCGTTCTTCATTTGTTCTTCAACAAAACCCCTAATAAAGCCTACTTCTTGCGCAATCTCAAAGGGAACTGGAATCTGCTCGCCTATCCAGCTTGGAATAGCCCCAGTAGGATCATCAACCGGTTTAACATGCACTTTTTCTCCGGAAACGTGTAGGATTTGCCATGGGCTTCCTCTGATGATGAATTTTATTCCTGGTTTGCCGTATTCAGCCATGAAGGCTTCGTCCAAAACACCTACCGCTGAGTCACTTGATTCGTCAACCACAAGGTATTGCTTTTGATCAGGTATCATGGATAGGTTTCCAAAATAATATTCGAATAACGCCTTTGTTCTCCGCGGTTTCAAAGCTACTTTGTCTTCGAAGGAAACCCATGCTAGGCGCGGAAAACGTTCATGCATGTACTTGAGAATCTTTTCAACATCTTCTAATGTCAAATCCTTGTATGGATAGGCGTTTCTAAATATTCCTAGGATTTCATCGAATTCCCATCTTCTCCTCCTAAGCAACAAACCAGCGATTTGATGCGTCAAAGCATCATAAGGCTTAGGCGGAACTTCAACGGGTTCCAAATCTTCTTTCAGTGCTTTTCTGGCTATGGCTAGAGCTTCAAGAGTGTCATCAGAATCCATTGTAATGATTATTCCTTCAGCTATGCGACCTACCCTGTGACCGCTTCTGCCTACACGCTGTATAAGCCGTGTAACCTGCCTTGGACTCATGTACTGTATGACCATGTCTATTCTGCCGATGTCTATGCCTAACTCGAGACTGCTTGTGCACACAAGCCCTCTTAGTTCTCCGTTTTTTAGTCCTCTTTCAGCAGCGATTCTAGAAGGCTTTGCAAGGGAGCCGTGGTGTATTGACACTGGGAAGTTCATGTCCCAAACTTTGAATCTGCTTGCTAAGACCTCTGATATTGCCCTCGTATTTGTGAATAATAGCACGGATTTGCGTTTGCTTATGTAGTCACGTATTATTCGAAGTCTTGCCGCTACTTCTGGATGCGTGTAAAGCCTTGTAGAGAGCTTGTAGTCTTCGCCTGTGGGTTTTGGAAAAACTATTTTAAACTTTAATATTCTTGAGACTGGAACGTGGACGATTTCGACGCTTCGACCGTTTCCAACGAGAAACTGAGCCACTTTTTCTGGGGTGCCAATGGTTGCTGATAATCCTATTGTTTGGAAGTCCTTGCCGACTATCATTCTGAGCCTTTCTAAGGCCAGGGACAGCTGGCTTCCTCGTTTGCTGTCAGCCATCTCATGCACTTCGTCGATTATCACCCAACGCACATGCCTTAGATGCTGACGCAAGATCCAGCCTGGCAATATCGCCTGCAAGGTTTCAGGAGTTGTGATGAGGATGGCTGGTGGACTTCTGGATTGTCTTGTTCTTTCTTTTGTTTCGGTGTCGCCGTGTCTTACAGCCAATTTTATGTCTAGGTTGTTGCACCACCACTCAAGCCTCTCAAGCATGTCCCTGTTTAAAGCCCGCAACGGAGTAATATACAAAACCTTTATGCCCATTATCCTTTGTGGCTCTTGAAGAAGCATGCTCAAAACAGGCAAGATGGCAGCCTCAGTCTTACCAGTAGCAGTAGGCGAGATAAGCAAAACATTTTTTCCTTCAAGAATCTTTGGAATAGCCTTCTCTTGTGGTTCTGTTGGTTTTGAGAATCCCCTCTGCTTAATCAGCCTTCGAACCGGCTTAACCAGCAAGTCAAAAGCGTTTTCCGGATAATCTTTCAAGCCTTGTTGAACCTCAGTGTTAAGGAATAAGCGGAAAACCACAAGTAAAAGTATTTTGCATTTTGGAAAGCCTCACTTTGTTCTTGCACGCTTGGATGTTGACAGAAATGTTTAATATTTGTTACAAATTTCTGTATATTTGTAACAGAAGTGATTAACTTGACAGCCCAAGAGCTCTCATATCAAGTATCCAGCAAAGTTTCTAAATCAACCTACATAAAGATAAAACGATTGATTGACGCAGGCATGTTCCTCAACTTCTCAGATTTCACCCGAAAAGCAATCGAGGACAAACTCGAAAACCTCGGAGAAACAGAAATCATCAGCATAAAAGAAACCTCGGCTCAAGAAGCCAAGAAAATGATAGAGGAATACCTGAACCAACATCAAGGACTAGTGTACCCGAGCGACATAGCCAACCATTACGGTCTAGAGCTTGAACCAGTCTTCGAAGCGATTAAACAACTGAAGGCCGAAGGCAAAGTGAAAGAGGCTGAATAAAATGGCTGTCCACACCAATGCTGGCGACTGCATCTTAGGGAAAAGGCTGGTTTATGAAGCTAGAAAGGTAACGTCTCCTTCACTCATCAGGAAAGGCGGAAGACATCGAGGGCTGAGAGGAAAACTCTACGACGCAAAATGCTGAATTGAAACACCAATACAAAAAGCATAGACACCAAACTAAGATAATTCCACAATCGTAGAAGTTTGACTGGCGTTGGAACATGTTTACTTGACCTTTTTGCCATTTTAAACGCAATTTTAACTGCTTATCTTATCCTATTTTTGTAAAATCTGTCTTTGACTGAAAACTCCATGCACTATTAACTAACGTTCTTGCGCCATTCCACGTTTGCAATTGATGATCGTGCGGTGAATCTTGTCATGAGCAACTATGATAAGCTCATTGTAATTGTCCTCAAGCCGGACGTCAACAGTGAATAAAGCCAAATCTTCCTTCACAAACCACTCCGTCCAGTTGACGTATGCGTTTTTTAGTGTTTAGCTTAAAAGTTTTTGTCAAGTATATGCCCCTTTGTAAGAAATATGTCTAAACGCGATGTTCAAACAATGGTTTTCTATTCGAAAACAATGGAAAATTTTTTATCTATCATCATCAGAAACGATGGCTATTGAGAATGTTGGAGGAAAATTAAATGGCTAAATGTCCAAAATGTGGAACAGAAGTTTCTAAAGAGAGAAAAAGTTGGAAAATGGCTGGACGTCCAGATAGAAAAGGAAAAAGAATGCAACTGGAAATCGGACTTTTCGACTGTCCTAAATGCAAGAAATCTTTCCGAAAAGTACTCAGCAAAAAGAAGATTTGAGCCTAAAAACGCTCTGACGCTGGCCTGTCGCATGCCGAAAGCACAAAAGAGACAAAACACATGTCCAGAATGCGGAACACCCACAAAGGAACCATATAAACTGTGGGAACTTATAGCCC
>JACUTN010000041.1 GCA_014859805.1 Candidatus Bathyarchaeota archaeon | reverse complement strand
GAGATGGCTATTATTGGAATTAGTAACCCAGCAGCGATGTTTCTTCTTCGAAATCCATAAATTGATATGTCATACATGCTCTCTTATTCTCCTTTCTTCTTTACAACGTTTCTATCTATTATATTGACTAGAATTTGAGTGTTATGGAATCTTCTTCTATTTACCTCAAAAATGTTTCATCAGTGTTGGAGTGTTAAGAACATGGAGGTTTAGCTATGTTTCCAGACTGCGACAATTTAGCGATCTATGTGAATTTTATACAAAGTAAGGAATGAAAATCACTTCATACTCTGTGTCTAAGATAAAATCCGGTCAATTGCTGATTTTCTCTATAAACTACGTTTCCGTTGATGGTTAGATCTTCAGTTTCAAGTAATGATTGCCACAGTTTTGCCTCGATAATTTTTTGTCGAAGTTTTTCCCTTATTTCTTTTATTAACTGAATTCTCTCGTGGTTGGACATTTCTAGCAGATTAAGCCTTTTCAACTTCTTCTTATTTCGTGCACCCATTATTTATATCCCTCTAAAGATACATTGTCGCATATCTTAATAAATCAGTTCTTTCAATGCCTGACACATATCAAAAAACGATGCATAAACGCAGATCAGTTTACTTAGACAGAAAAATTATAATAACAAATATTTAAACATGCATACACATAAAAGTGACCTAAACATGCAAATCGACGCTATCGAGAATGCTTTGTTCTCAGTAACCGTTAATCCCTTACTTAAATTCTTAATAAGCCGTTTCAACAAGGAATGCCCAAGAGATGGCAGTTTACTTCTCATGCATCTACAACAAACCTTTATGGGAAAAAATAGTGAAATGAGGTAGTTTTGTTGAAGCTTCTACTTGATGAAATGTACGCAGGCTTGAAAGAGTATTTCGAGATTCTTGGATGGGATGTGTTGACTGCCCAAGGTGCAGGGTTGCAAGGGGCGAAAGATAAGGGCATCGTAGAATATGCAAAGAATAACAACTTGTTGCTAGTGACTCAAGATCAGAAATCAGCGGACTTGGCTGATCTCCTAGGAGTCAAATATGTACTAATCTCCAATGCGATGATTGCTAAAATAGCTGATGCTAAGATAAGAGAAAAATATCCAAACATAAAACAGAAATGACCCACTGCACTAAAACAGTGCTGCTTAAACTGTCCTACTTGACCAAATTTCAGCAAATTCGTTAAATATAGGCAAAATATAGCGTTACTTTCTGTTCTCTCACGCCTAGTTTAGACGTTATGCTTTACCTTTTTCTTCTTTGCCGAAATACGTTGTCCATTTAAGTTTACGAGCATCTCTCCTGAGTTTTAGAGAACTTTTTCTGCATTTACTTGAACAAAACCATAAAATTGACCCATCATTTTTAACGTACATCATCCCAGTGCCCAGTGGAAACTCGTTGCCGCAAAATGAACATTTCCTAGGCTTCGGCAAGGACAATTCCTCCAAACTCTGATTCCATATCATCTTCTACTAATTTTCTTTGCTTCCCTTTCAGTCTCCCTCAGCATTAAAATGTCTTCAACCCGCACTGGCCCTTTCACGTTGCGGGTTATGATGCGTCCCTTATCCTTTCCTTCTAGAATGCGTACCCTGACCTGTGTGATCTCGCCAGTTACGCTTGTACGTCCAATGATTTGGATGACCTCTGCTGGTGTGAGTTCTGCTGCAAATGTCTTTTCTTCTTTGCTCATTAACTGGCTCCTCTTTTCAACCCTTCAACTCTTGCAATTATCTCTTTAACTAGTCCCTTAGCCTCGCCTTCGTTGACTATGCTGGCTGCGGCTGCAGGGACATCAATGCCTATAGCGTCGCCTATTTTTTGCTTACTTGGAACAAACATGTATGGAATTTTTCTTTCTTCACACAGTAGCGGCAAATGAGCTACAACTTCAGGTGGGTCAACGTCTTCAGCTATTACCACAAGTTTTGCTTGCGCTCTTTCAATAGCCTTTGTCGTTTCATTTGTGCCTTTCCTAACCACACCTGTTTTTGCGGCTATTTGCAGGGCTTCATGGGCCGCATCTGCAACTTCTTTCGGCACCTCAAATTTCACGTAAAACGGTTTGGACATAAGCCTCACCCTTCAAATGCAGAGTCTTATCAACATTTCTTATTTATGAAGGTTTCGACTAAAACCGAAGGAAAGAAGCTTCTGTCACAAATATCCTTGTAGAAAGGTTTAAATAAAATGTTTCGTTCAACCATCTGCTTTTGAGGGGAATCCGAAATTTTGCAGAGACTAGGCCGAGTCCTCCACGTAAGTCAAAGTCGGAACATGATAATAACAATTGAGAACCTCCCAAAAATCGGCGAGACAGTTGTGGATGAGAACTTGAAATCGATTGGAAAGATCCTTGATATATTTGGTCCAGTCTCTTCGCCCTACGCCTCGGTAAAGCCCGCAGTCCAAGAGATCGGAGAATTCGTGGATAAAATGTTGTATGTGCTTCCCTCAAAGAGCAGAAAGGGGAAAATGTGAATGGGCGACGAGAAAAAAGATGAGAATTCTGACCCTTCGTTAACCTCTCAAGTAGAACCTGAGAAGGTTCAATGCTGTCCAGAGTGTGGTAGCACAAGACTTATGCGTGATTATGAGTGTGCCGAAGTGGTTTGTATGGACTGCGGCTTCGTGATAACCGCAAAAATAGCTGATAGAGGACCAGAATGGAGAGCTTTCACCAATGAGCAGAGGGCGAAACGAACAAGGGTTGGCGCTCCATTAACTTATACAATTCACGATAAAGGCTTATCAACCATGATCGATTGGCACGACCGCGATATTTACGGAAAAAGTCTGTCACCTGGGCAGAAGGCTCAAGTCTACCGTCTCAGAAAGTGGCAGCGCCGCATAAGGGTTTCAGATGCCACGGAACGCAACCTCGCCTTTGCATTATCTGAAATCACAAAAATCGCCAACAACCTAAACCTTCCTAAGAATATCCTCGAAACAGCTTCGGTTATCTATCGAAAAGCCGTTAAGGAACGGTTGATACGTGGGAGATCAATTCAGGGCGTAACCGCCGCAGCGGTCTATTTGGCTTGTAGGCAATGTAAGCTGGCTAGAACGTTGGAAGAAATTGCCCAAGCGTCGAATGTGAACAAAAAAGAGGTGGGTCGCAGCTATCGTTTCCTAATCAGAGAACTTGACTATTTCGTTCCACCTTTAAAGCCAAGCCAGTACATAACAAAATTTTCAAATCAGTTAACAATGCAGGGGAAAGTTGAGGAAATAGCGCATAAAATTTTGGCAACCGCAAAAGAGTTAAAACTAACTTCAGGTCGTGGTCCCACAGGCATAGCCGCTGCTGCCAGCTATATAGCTTCTGTGTTGACTGGTGAAAGGAAAACGCAAAGAGAGATAGCTGAAATAGCCCAAGTGACTGAAGTTACTATCCGAAACCGTTACAAAGAACTCGTAGAACGTCTGATGTTCCAAATAAGCCTCTAACATCCCCAATTTTTCTGGATTTTCCGTTTTTCCACCTTGGCAAGCGGTTTTAAAGAAGATCTTCATCTTCGTAACTAGGGCGTTCTTCACTCAGCTCATTTTCTTCGCTCAACCGTGCTGATGTGGCGTCTCCAAGTTGTTGAAGAAATTCTTGTGGAATTCTATCCTTTAAGGCGTTAACCTCATCCCTCAGTTTACTGACTTCGCCTTCTAGCTCCTTTGCTCTTTCGGTCAATTCTACAACCTCTTCAAGCTTCCTCTTCTCCTCCAAAAGCGTGCTTTTCTCCTCTTCCAAAGTCTTAATTTTTTCCTCAAGTTTAGTCTTCATTTCGACAACTTGCATAACTCTTCACCTGCACTGATTTCTGTTATACTCACAATTAATAATTTGTCCTTGAATCGTAGGCGTTGCAAAACACATTTTAGACTCTATGGTGACAATTATACAAGGGGCTATAATTTGGTTGAATGTCCAAAATGTGGAACAGAAGTAATCACCCCAGTCAAGACATGGTCTATTCCTTCTCGAAAAGCGACGAAAAGAGGCGAAGCCCGTGAAGTTGTTATGGGAATATTTGAGTGTCCAAGTTGCAAGGCTAGGTTTAGGGCAGCCGTGACAGCCGAAACCAAAGCTGAGGAAACAGTAAGTGTTAAAAATATGGTTGAGAGAATTAAAGGTATAAAGGGGGAGCTTATGCAGACTCTGAAGAATCTTCGTGGAAAAATAAAAACCTTGGAGACAGAACGTGCAAATTTGATGATTGAAATTGAAAAATTAAAGAAAATGGCAGAATCAAAGGTTAGCGCGCTTGAAGGCGAAGTGAGCATGTTGCGGGAGGAAGTGACGTCCTTAAGGGATCTTCTAGGTTACACAGAAGAATCAGAAAAATAGATGGCAATTAACTTCCTATGCCTGTTTCAGATTTAGAACTTAGTCTTTCAAGTATTTCTTGTAATACTCTTGAGCCTTAGCTACCGCTTTTTTCGGGTTTTTCAAAATCGGATAGTTTATCTCTGGCGGAATTTTCTCACTTTTGCCAAAATATTCTACAACCTTTTTTGCATCTCCTTCGTAAATTGCTAAGCCTCCCGCTATTTCATACCACATCCTTGCCCTTAGAAGATCCTTGGCTTTTTCAAGTTTCTTTGCCTCTTTTACAGCAGTGTTAATTGGAACATTAATTTTTCTAGGGTCAAGAAACATCACGTTAGACAACGCTTCATAGGTTTCTTGGTCGCTTCCGCAAATTTGTTCAAGTTCTGTCAGCGATTTTTCTGATTCAACCTGTATTTTTTGTTCTTTCTTTTTTCTTCTAAATCTGTGAAGTAAACCCAAACTGAAGCCCCTCTTAAGTTTTGTTGCGTCTTAATATTGCAATAGTTAATTTTAAAGGTTTGTTTTGCTTATTAGTAGTTATGCCATATAAATTCACCTTTGACCTTTCAAAGATTCCGCGTTTCTTCTTTAAAGAAATTGCCAAGGTTAGTTATCAAAAGGGTATGCATAAAAAAGTTAGTAGAACTGTTCATGAAGTTATTAGAAGGTTTAAGATTCAAGAGGCGACAGGTCTTAACTTTTCGGACGCAGTGCTTCTTCTTGAAGATTTTGTGGAAATACAGGCTAGAAACCTTTTAGAAAGGGATAGTTTTGTGCAAACAAGGAAAAGAGCGCTTTTTCTGCCGCATTGTTCTAGGAAATATATGGATAGTCGTTGCAAGGCTGTGTTTGATCCGAACATTCCGTCTTACATATGTGCACACTGTTCTCCCGACTGTTTAGTCAATAGAGCAGTATCTTTTGCTGAAAAGAAGGGTTATGACGTTTACATTTTGCCTGGTGGTTCTTGTGTTCCAAAAATTCTGAAGGCAAAGCATTATGAAGGTGTTATAGGAGTTTCTTGTGGCGAGGAAATAAAGCTGGGTGGAGAAATAATGAAAAGTATGGGCGTAGCTGGTCAGGCTGTTCCATTGGTTAAGAATGGTTGTGCAAATACCTCTTTTAATCTTGAAACTTTGTTTGATCTTCTTTAATTATAAAGGGAATTTTTCTTTCTTCAGTTTTATTGCAGAAAAAGGGGAAATGGTCGATGATGACGTTAGCATGATCTACTTTTTTTGGTCATCCTCTTCTTACACTTGCCGAGCGTCAATTACACTCCAATAGCTGGAGATTTCAAATACGTAACTTTCGCATACAATACGAGCCTGACTAGGCTGAAGAATCGTTTAAGAGGTCCAAAAATACTAGAAGGTCACTTTACAAGCTCTCTTTTCTTCCAGCGTAGATTTTTGCTTCGGCACTTTCTGCATTTCACAGCGCTTGGTGCGTTTCTTGCACCACATTGTCGGCAGATTTTCATGTGCAGTCTGTGCTTCTGAGCGATTGCCTTTTTGATTGGGTCCATTACTGGCATTTGCTTTACCTTCTGCTGTGGCTGAGACTCAGATAATCTATACTTCCAAATATACTTTTTGTTGTTAACTTGAGGCTGGAGCTTTTTCTGCTAAAAACTTTCCAGTGGCTGTATAGTATTTATTAATTGTATGGTTCCGTAAACTAGCTCAGGAAAACATTGCTTTAGACGTTAACAAGTCTTGCTACGTCGCTTGGTTTTTCAGCTACCTTGACACCTGCGTTTCTGAAAGCTTCAATTTTAGTTTCAGCTGTTCCCGCTTTGCCCATTATGATTGCGCCAGCGTGTCCCATCCGTTTTCCAGGTGGAGCGGAACGTCCAGCTATGAAGGCTACAACCGGTTTTGGATACCTTTGTTTTTCGATGTATTCTGCTGTTAATTCTTCTAAGTTGCCGCCTATTTCTCCTATCAAAACTACAGCCTTTGTTTCAGGATCTTTCTCGAACGTTTTTAATATGTCTATAAAGTTTAGACCTGTTATTGGGTCTCCTCCTAGACCAAGGCATGTGGATTGTCCTAGGTTGCTTTTTGTTAGGCTTGCTGCTATTTCGTATGTAAGTGTTCCACTTCTGGAAACGATGCCTATTCCGCCTGGTTTGAAGATGTGGGCTGGCATTATTCCAAGTTTACATTCATTAGGAGTTATTATTCCCGGGGTGTTTGGTCCTATGATTGTTGCTTTGACTTTTTTGGCGTATGCCATTACGTTGACTGCGTCTTTTATCGGAATGTGTTCTGTTATTACTATAATGGTTTCTATTCCGTTTTCTAGGGCTTCCAGAGCTGCTTCTGCGGCAAATGGGGCTGGTACAAAAATTATTGAAGCGTTTGCTGGGTGTTTTTCTACGGCTGCCTCAACAGTGTCATAAACTGGTATGCCGTGAATTTGGTTTCCACCTTTCCCAGGGGTTACGCCAGCGACGATTTTTGTTCCGTATTCCAGCATCAGCTTGGTGTGAAAGCTTCCTTGAGTTCCAGTTATGCCTTGGACGATTGCACGTGTGTTTTGGTTAACTATTATTCCCATTTATTTCTCTCCTTCTTGTTTGGATATTTCGACAACTTTTTGTGCAGCTTCTTCCATGCTTTCCAGCACATGTATTCCAGCTTCTGTCAGTATTCTTTTTCCTTCTTCCTCGTTTGTTCCTACAAGCCTAATAACCACGGGTTTTGTCACTCCAGTCTTTTCCTTTGCTTTTAATATTCCCCGTGCAACTTCGTCGCAACGGGTTATGCCGCCTAAAATGTTTATGAAAAGTGCTATGACGTTCGGGTCTGAAAGCACAATATTTAGGGCTGCAGCCATTTTTTCCGATGTTGCACCACCACCAACATCCAGAAAGTTTGCTGGATTTCCACCGTAATACTGGATTGTGTCTAATGTTGCCATTACAAGGCCTGCTCCATTGCCTACGACGCCTATGTTGCCGTCCAGTTTAACGTAGGCTAGGTCATTTCTTATGGCTGCCAGTTCTTGCGGAGTGAGTTCGCTTCC